>NZ_JBQDAA010000022.1:0-19907 GCF_052089545.1 Tissierella sp.
AGAGCCTGCTTCCCTAGAAATAGAATATATTTCCACTATTCCATTATTTATTTCTGGAACTTCTAATTCAAAAAGTCTTTTTACTAAATTGGGATGAGACCTAGATAGTATTATCTGAGGTCCCTTCGTAGTTTTTTTCACCTCTACAACTAATAATTTAAGTCTATCTGATTGTTCATAAGTTTCACCTTCAATTTGTTCAGTTGGTGGTAAAACTCCCTCAGTTTTCCCCAAATCAATAAAGACATTATTTTTAGATATTCTTTGAATCATGCCCGTTATTATTTCATTTTCTCTATTAATAAACTCATCATATATAACGTCTCTTTCTGCATCTTTTATTCTTTGTATTACTACTTGCTTTGCAGTTTGTGCAGCTATTCTTCCAAAGTCTTTTGGAGTTATCTCAAGCCTTAAAACATCTCCAATCTCATATAATTTATCTATTTCTTTAGCTTTATCCAAGCTTATCTGCAAATATTCATCTTCTACTTTTTCTACAACGTCTTTTATTGCATAGACCTTAGTCTTTCCTGTTTCTTTATTTATTTCTACTACAACATTTTGAGAAGCACCAAAGTTTTTCTTATAGCTTGATATAAGTGCTGATTCCAATGCCTCATATATTATATCTACAGATACACCTTTTTCTTTTTCTATTTCATGTAAGGCATTAATAAAATCTTGATTCATAAATATCCTCCTAAAATTTAATACTTAATTTTATAAGAGAAATATATTCTCTTGGTATTTCGATACTGCTTTCATTTTGTTCTATCAAAATTTCTTTTTCAGAATAGCTAGATAATTCTCCTTCATAACTTTTTTTATTTTCAAATGGTCTGTATAACCTCAATTCAACATCTTTTCCTAAGTTTCTTTTTAAATCTTTATCTGTTTTAAGAGGCCTATCAAGACCAGGAGATGATACTTCTAAATAATATTCACCTTTTATTGGATCCTTTTTATCTAGTTTTTCACTCAATCTTTCACTCATGCTTTGACAATCATCTAAGGTTACTCCATCAGTTTTGTCAATAAATATTTTAAGAAAATAGTTTCCCATTTCTTTGACATATTCTATATCTACTAATTCATAACCTAATTCTTCTACAATCTCTTCGCTCATTTCATTTACTATATTAAGCATTTGTTTTTTATTTATTTAAAACACCTCCGAATTAAAAAATCTATAAAAAATCAAGAGTGGGCTACCCCACTCTTCTCTAAAGAAATCCTGTCTAATATTCACTATAATCATACCATGTAAATCTGTAAAAATCAAATGCTAAAAAGGCTAATTTGATTACTTTCAGGCAAATTTGCTAGACATCCATGTTCAGTCAGTGCATCTATTACAGTTCGACTAACTTTCCCTCTTTTAACTAAGTCTTCAATAGATATAAATTTAGTTATTGATCTTTCTTCAACAATCTTTTTAGCTGCATTTTCTCCAACACCATCTAAACCTTTAAGAGGTGGAATTATACCATTTTCTCCTATTAGAAACTTGTCACTATCTGAATCATAAAGATCTACATTTTGAAATTTAAATCCTCTTGCATACATCTCCCTTACGACTTCAAGTACTGTTAGCAAGTTTTTTTCTTTAGCCGTAGCATCATTTCCTAAAGACTCTATTTCTTCTATTTTCCTATTTACAGAACTTGGACCTTCTAAAATCAACTGTGCATCAAAATCTGCAGCCTTTGTAGTAAAAAAAGTCGCGTAAAAAGCTTCTGGATAGTAAACCTTAAAATAAGCTATTCTAAAAGACATCATCACATATGCAACAGCATGAGCCTTTGGGAACATGTATTTTATTTTATTACATGAATCTATATACCAACTAGGAAGATTTAAAGATTTCATTTCTTTTTCTTCTTCTTCAGTAAGCCCCTTCCCTTTTCTTACATGCTCCATAATCCAAAAAGCTTTTTTCTTATCTATTCCAGCATTTATTAATGTAAGCATAATATCCTCTCTAGTAGATATAACTTCAGGAAGAGTAGCAATTTTATCTTTTACTAAATTTTGAGCATTATTAACCCATACATCTGTACCGTGTGATAATCCGCTTATCCTTACAAGTTCTGAAAATGTGGTAGGTTGAGTTGCAATTAACATTTGTCTTACAAATTTGGTTCCAAACTCTGGTATACCAAGAGTTCCTACTTTAGAATTTATATCTTTTTCTTCTATTCCTAGTGGTTCTATACTATGAAATAATTGCATAGTAGCTTTTTCGTCCAGTGCTATACTTGTAGGATCTATTCCTGTTATATCTTCTAACATTTTTATTATGGTAGGAACATCATGACCTAATATATCTAATTTTAATATATTACTACTTATAGCGTTGTAATCAAAGTGTGTTGTTATAACACCTGATTTTTTATCATTAGCTGGATATTGTATGGGAGTAAAATCTAAGATATCTTTATGTTTCGGAACAATCATTACTCCGCCTGGATGTTGACCGGAACTTCTTTTTATACCTGTGCACCCTTTTACTAAACGATTTATTTCGGCTGGATTTACGAATAGTTCCTTTTGTTCAAAATATTTTTTAACAAATCCATATGCTGTTTTATCTGCAATTGTACCAATGGTTCCAGCCCTAAATACATAGCCTTCTCCAAATAAATCTTCTGTATATTGATGAGCTTTTGGCTGATATTCTCCAGCAAAGTTTAAATCTATATCTGGTTCTTTATCCCCCTCAAATCCTAGGAATACTTCAAACGGTATATCTTGACCATCTTTATTTAAGAACGTTCCGCAATTTGGACAATTTTTATCAGGCAAATCTGAACCAGAGGCAATATCGCCTCCTTCAAAAAATTCACTTAACTGACATTTCGGACAAATATAATGGGGTTCTAGAGGATTTACTTCAGTTATACCACTCATAGTAGCTACAAAAGAAGAACCTACAGATCCACGTGATCCTACTAAATATCCATCTTCTAAAGATTTCCATACTAACTTTTGAGATATTATATACATAACGGCATAACCATTTTCAATAATAGATCCTAATTCTTTACATAATCTTTTTTCTACTATTTCAGGTAATGGGTCACCATAAATTTCATACGCTTTATTATAAGTTATTTTCTGAAGTTCCTCTTCTGATCCCTCTATTATAGGAGGGAAAGTACCAGATGGTATTGGTTGTATGTCTTCTATCATATCATTTACTAAATTGGTATTTTTTATAACTACCTCATAAGCTTTATCCTTACCAAGGTAACTAAACTCTTTTATCATTTCTTCAGTAGTCTTGAAATATAGGGGAGGCTGATCATCCGCATCCGAAAAACCTTGCCCAGTCATAAGTATTCTTCTATAAACCTCATCTTCAGGATTTAGAAAGTGAACATCACCAGTTGCTACTACTAATTTATTATATTTTTTACCTAAATCATATATTTTTTTATTTAATTTCTGTAGTTGTTCATAGTTTTTAACTAAACCATTTCTAAGCAAATGTTTATTATTATCTAATGGTTGAATTTCTAAATAATCATAAAAATTAATAATGTTTCTGATTTCTGAATAGCTTTTATTAGATAAAAGTCCTTTAAACAGTTCTCCACTTTCACAAGCACTACCTATTAATAGTCCTTCTCTATTTTTATCTAAGAGAGATTTAGATATTCTAGGTCTTCTGTGAAAATATTTTATATGAGAATCTGAGACCAAACTATATAAGTTTTTTAATCCGGTTAGATTTTTAGCTAATATTGTTACATGATACACACTATCTTTAGTTATATCTTTATTTGTATTTAAATTATTTACAGAATGTAAATCTTTTATTCCTTTTTCCTCTAATAATTCCATAATCTTTAAAAATATATCTTTTGTAGCTTTAGCATCATCAACAGCCCTATGATGGTTATCTAAATTTACATCAAGATGCTTAGCTAAAGTATTTAGCTTATGATTTTTCAAATCAGTAAACACAGCACGTGAAAGTTCCAAGGTATCTAAAATAGGATTTGATAAAGTTAAGTTTGCTTTTTTAAAATTTTCTCTAATAAATCCTACATCACAACTAGCATTATGAGCCACTAGTATACTATTTTCTATAAAATCAGAAAATGTTGGAACAACATTTTCTATAGTAGGTTTATCTTCTACCATAGTATCTGTAATTCCCGTTAATTTAGTTATAAATTCTGGAATAGGTCTTTCAGGATTTATCAATTGACTAAATCTATCTATTACTTTACCTTCCTTAACTTTTATAGCGCCTATTTCAGTTATTGAATCATTTATTGCAGATAAACCCGTAGTTTCTATATCAAATATTACAAATCCATCATATTCTTTATTAAATTCAAGATCTGATATTATTTTCTTTTCATCATTTACTAGATAGCCCTCCAGACCATATAATACTTTTATACCTATTTTCTGACTTATATCCATAGCCTCCGGAAAAGCTTGAACCACTCCGTGGTCTGTTACTGCAACTGCACTATGGCCCCATTTATGAGCTTGGTTTATAAGTTTTTTTACATTAGCAATTCCATCCATAGAACTCATCTGAGTATGGAGGTGAAGTTCTACTCTTTTTTCAATAGAATTATCCATTCTTTCTATTTTAGGTAATGGTCTTAAAGATTTTAACATTACTACTTGACTTCTAGAAAAATTATCATATACAACATCCCCTTGTAATAATACAAACATTTCTTCTTCTAAATTGTTTAATAGTTTATTTCCTTCATCTTCCTTTAAAAAGACTTTTACTAAAGTAGAATCTTTTTTATCAGTTATATAAAAGGTTATAATTAACTTATTTCCTCTAATTTCTTTAGAATTAATATCAAAAATTTCTCCTTTTATAATACACGTTCCAGTTTGAAGGTTTATTTCACTTATATTTAAACTTTCTCCCTTAATTTCTTTTCCAAAAGAATAATTTTTAGAAGGTGAGTTTACTCTTTTTTTAGAAGTTGTTACACTAGAGTTTTCTAAAATAGTTTTAGATATTATTTTTTCTTCATCAAGTTTGTTTTCTAAAAATTTATTATTATATATATTGCATACATTTTTACTTGTTTCTAAATTGAGATTTAATTCATGTTTTATTTTTGTCTTAAGTTTATCCATAATACCTTGTCTTTGCAAAGTTGAAAAGGACATATCATTTGGAAACTCTAATAATAATTTATCTTTATCAAAATCATAGCTTAATTCTTCAATCCATGACAAACTTGAAGGAATTAAGCTACTTATATAGTCTTTTATGTTTTTTATATATTTATTTTGGTTTTCTATAGATTTTATATCTATTTTAAATTCAATACTTATAAATGTTTTTAATTTTTCGAAAGATTTTTCAAAGTATTTTTTTATTCCATTTAAATTTTCAACACTTATTATCTCTGAAGATTCTAAATTTATAAAAAGCTTCATCTCTTTTGTAGAAATTTTTATATCTTTTATTTCTATAGGCACACTCACAAGATGAGCATATTTTTCTTCTTTTATAACTTCCTTTAATCTAATTTTTTTCATATAGGAAAATCCTCCTATCTAAGGTACATCAATATTTTTTACTATATTTTTTCTATTTCTTTAACAAGTTCATTTAAAAGATCTTCTTCCTTAACCTTTTTAATAATTTTTCCTTTGCTAAATATAAGACCTTCCCCATTTCCACCAGCAATCCCAATATCAGCTTCTTTAGCTTCACCTGGTCCATTTACAGGGCATCCCATTATAGCTACTTTTATGTTTTTATTTATATCTTCTAGTTTTTTTTCTGCTTCTTTAACAATATTTATTAAATCTATTTTAGTTCTTCCACATGTTGGGCATGATATCAATTCTAAACCACCTTTTAAGAGCCCGAGTGACCTTAATATCTCCTTACCTACTCTAATCTCTTCCACGGGATCATCTGTAAGGGAAACTCTTATAGTATCACCAATCCCCATTGCAAGTAAAGCACCTATCCCTACCGAAGACTTTATAGTACCTTTCATACCTGGCCCTGCTTCTGTGATTCCCAAATGAAGAGGATAATTTCTTATTTCACTCATTTTTTTATAAGATTTTATAGAAAGTTGTACATTGCTTGCTTTTAAAGAAATTTTAATATCTCTAAAATCTAATTCCTCTAAAAGTTTTATTTGTTCTAGTGCGCTTTCAACCATAGAGTCTTCATTCACACCACTATACTTTTCAAGATAATCTTTTTTTATGGATCCAGAATTTACTCCTATCCTTATAGATATACCTTTTGCTTTACATGCATCTACAATTTTCTTAACCTTATCTAAACTTCCTATATTTCCTGGATTTATCCTAAGACCGTCCACACCAAATTTTATAGATTCTAATGCAAGTCTATAGTCATATTGAATATCTGCTATTATTGGTATATTAATATTTTCTTTTATAATTTTTATAGCTCTAGCATCTTCATTGTCTGAAATAGCCATTCTTATAATATCGCAACCTGCATTTTCAAGTATTTTTATTTGATTTATAGTCGCTTCAGTATCTTTAGTAATAGTATTTGTCATAGATTGTATAGTTATAGGATTAGCTCCACCTATTAACTTATTACCAACCCTTATAACTCTTGTTTTTTTTCTCATATTAACCACCTTTAAAAAATATTGATTCTGATTAAATCCTTATAGGTTACTACAATCATAAGTCCGATCAATAAAAAGAAACCAACTACATGAACTAAATTTTCTTTTTCAGCATCTATAGGTTTTCCTCTTATAAGTTCTATCAATAAAAAAACTAATCTACTGCCATCCAAAGCTGGTATAGGTAATAGATTAAAAAACCCTAAATTTACACTTATAAAACCTAATATAAGTAAAAGATCTGTAAAACCCATTTTAGCTGCCTCACCTACTACACTTATAACTCCAACTGGTCCAGACAAATCATTGGTAGACACTTTTCCTCTAAAAGCCATTTTGACAAAATCAAACATTGCCTTTAAAAACATACCTGTCTTTTGAAATCCACCTTTAATTGCTGAGCTAAAAGATCTTTCTACTTTAGTTTCTATACCTATAACAGTTCTTTCATTTTCTATAATTGGAGTTACAGTTAAATCAATTTCCTTATTATCCCTTGATACATTAATTTCGAATAATTCTTTTTCATTTTTAGTCCCAATTTCATTTATAATATCTTGCCATGTATCAACACTTTTGCCATCTATAGATGTTATCTTATCACCTTTTAATATTCCTGCTACTTCTGCAGGAGAATTTTTTGTTGTTCCTTCTATCGTAGTTGTGGGCATACCAGCGTTAAAAGATACAATAGATAGCACTACTATGGCTAAAACAAAATTCATAAAGGCACCTGCTGCTATTACCCCCATTCTGGATAGTACTGGCGCACTATTGAAACTTCTAGGATCATTAGAGTCTTCATCTTCACCTTCCATACTTACATATCCACCTATAGGAAGCACTCTTAAACTATATTTGGTTTCTCCTTTTTGTGTCTTAAAAATCGTAGGACCCATTCCAATAGCAAATTCATTTACTTTTATTCCAACCAGTTTTGCTACAGTAAAGTGCCCTAATTCATGCAGTAATATAACTAAAAGAAATACAAATATTGCTGCTATTGCTGTTTGCATAAATCCACCACCTTATTTAATTAAGAAAATAGCTTATATAATAATATATTATAGGCGTTGCTAGTATTATACTATCAAATCTATCTAGTATTCCACCATGACCAGGCATTATTTTACCATAGTCTTTTATTCCTGTTGTTCTTTTTATTTTAGATGCTATTAAATCTCCTATTTGCGAAAAGATGGAAACTATTATAGCAAGAATAGATAATAGATAAATAGAATCTTCTTTAGTAAAAAAAGAAAATATAATTGTAAGGAAAAGACTTCCTAAAACACCACCTATAGAGCCTTCTATAGTTTTATTTGGGCTAACCTCTGGCCATAACTTTCTTTTACCAAAATATTTACCACCTAAATAAGCAAAAGTGTCTGTTCCAAAAGAAATTATAAAAATAAGCCATATGTATATATTTCCTTCTAATAAATTCATATATGAAAATAAAAACGGAACATACAATATACCTAATATAGTAACACCTACATCTGATATAGATCTATTTTCATTAAATAAATATATTATTAAAATACTAATCAACGCAAACATTAAAATGAATATAATATCTATTTGAAATAAAAAATTACTTATATAGATTAAAAAAGTGCATATATATCCAATGTAATTTAGAGGATTATAGTCTATTTTTTTTAGAGCTTGGTAAAATTCTTTTAAGCCCATTAATGATATAATCAAAACACCAGTATTTAAATATATCTTTCCTTTGTTCACAATTATGATCAAAATAATTGTTCCTATTATTGCTGAAAAAATTCTTTTATATGTTTCTTTCAATTATAATCCCCCAAATCGTCTACTTCTCTTTTGAAAATCAAATATAGCCTCATAAAGATTAATCTCCTTAAAATCAGGCCACAATACATCAGAAAACCAAAATTCAGTATATGCTAATTGATATAGCATAAAATTACTAAGTCTTAATTCTCCACTAGGTCTTATTAGTAAATCTGGATCAGGCTGATTTTTAGTATAAAGATAAGTAGAGAAAATCTCAGGATTTAAGTCATCAATTTCTATCTTACCCATTTTATAATCTTTTAATAATTTTTTAATACTATTGATTATTTCATCTCTTCCCCCATAATTCAATGCAATATTCAAATTGATACCTTTATTATCACTAGTTTTTAAAACAGCTCTTCGAACTTCATTTTTTGCAGTAGAAGGAAGCTTAGAAATATCTCCAATAACATTAAGTTTTACATTATTTTCAATCAATTTATCTAACTCTTTTCTTATAAAACTGACTAATATGTTCATCAAATGATCTATCTCGTCTTTTGGTCTTTTCCAATTTTCGGTAGAGAATGCATATAAGGTTAAATATTTAATTCCAAGGTTACTACTAGATGTAACTGTTTCTATAACTCTTTTCATGCCTTCTTGATGTCCAAAGTATCTAGGTAATAATCTTTTTTTTGCCCATCTTCCATTTCCATCCATTATTATAGCGATATGTTTTGGGAGCTTTTCTAAATCAATTAATTCTAAATAATTTTTATTATCTGATTTAAGCTTCATAAATATGTCTCCTAACATTAAAAACCCCTTCTTATAAGAAGGGGTTTTGTTATATTTCTAATAACTCATCTTCTTTATTTTTTGTAATGGTGTCTATTTGTTCGATGAATTTATCTGTTATTTTTTGCATTTTATCTTCTGCTTGTCTTTTTTGATCTTCGTCTATTTCTTTATCTTTTTCCATTTTTTTAATTGTATCTATACCTTCACGTCTTAAGTTTCTAATCGAAACCTTTGCATTTTCACCATTTTTCTTTACGAGTTTTGAAAGATCTTTTCTTCTTTCTTCTGTAAGTCGAGGTATTTGAAGTCTAATTATTTTACCGTCATTAGTAGGATTTATTCCTAAATCTGATACAAGTATTGCTTTTTCTATAGCCTGTATCAAGCTTGGATCCCAAGGTTGTATAACAAGGAGTCTTGCCTCTGGTGCAGACAAGCTAGCAACCTGTACAAGTGGAGTCATTTGACCATAATAATCCACAGTGATTCTGTCTAAAAGACTAGTATTTGCTCTACCTGCTCTAATTGATTGTAATTCTTCCTTATAAACAGAAATAGTTTTTTCCATTCTATTTTCTGTTGTCTTATGAATATCTAAATCCATAATTAATCCTCCTTTACATGTGTACCTATTTTTTTTCCATTAATAACATCAATAATAGTACCAGTATCATCTATACCAAATACTATAAGCGGAATCTTATTGTCCATGCATAGTGAAGTAGCTGTTGAATCCATAACACCTAAACCTAAGTTTAAAATATCAATATATGTTAAATTTTCAAATTTTTTAGCTGAGCTATTTATTTTTGGATCAGAATCATATATGCCATCTACACCTTTTTTACCTACTAATATTACATCTGCCTCTATTTCTGCAGCTCTTAAAGCAGCAGTTGTATCAGTAGAAAAGTATGGGTTCCCAGTTCCTGCCGCGAATATAACTACTCTTTTCTTTTCTAAATGTCGAACTGCCCTTCTTCTAATATATGGTTCTGCAATTTGTTTCATATCAATAGCAGATTGAACCCTTGTAATAACATCTAGTTTTTCAAGTCCATCTTGTAGTGCCAGTGCATTCATAACAGTACCTAACATACCAATATGATCAGAGGTAGTTCTGTCCATCTCTTTTGAATTTGCACCTCTCCAAAAATTTCCTCCTCCAACAACTATTGAAATCTCAACACCTACTTTTTGAATTTCTTTTATCTCTTTAGCAATTCTCATAATAGTATCTGTATCTATTCCTGATCCTTTTTTTCCAGCTAATGCTTCCCCACTTAATTTTAAAACTACCCTTTTATATATAGGGTTCATCTAACACACTCCTTATGTAAGGTTGTTTTATATTTAAAAGGAGAACAATTAATGTCCCCCTATTTATTAGTTACCCATCTGCTTTGCTACTTCATCTGCAAAATTTTCATCTTTTTTCTCTAAACCTTCTCCAACTTCAAATCTAGCAAATCTTCTAATTTTGATGTTTTCTCCAATTGTAGCAATCTGCTCATGTAATACATCTTTTATTTTCATATTAGAATCTTTTATAAAGTTTTGTTCCATTAAACAAATCTCTTCATAAAATTTTCCTAATCTACCTTCTACCATCTTTCGAGCTATATGTTCAGGCTTTCCTTCATTTATAGCTTGTTGAGTTAATACATGTCTTTCTCTTTCAACGGTATCTTCAGGAACATCTTCCTTAGCTACATATTGAGGGTTTGCAGCTGCTACTTGCATAGCCATATCTCTTACAAAGCTTTTAAACTCATCTGTTTTAGCTACAAAATCAGTTTCAGCATTTACTTCTATCAATACACCTATTCTTCCACCATGTATATATGAATCAACTAATCCTTCTGATGCTATTCTGCCTGCTTTTTTAGATGCAGATGCAAGTCCTTTTTCTCTTAGTAAATCTACTGCTTTTTCTAAATTACCTTCAGTTTTAACTAGAACATTTTTACAATCTAGCATTCCAGCTCCTGTTTTTTCTCTAAGCTCTTTAACTAATGATGCTGTTATTTTCATAATTAATATCTCCTCCAATTGTTAAAAATGGTAAGTGCCTAAATAAATATACTTAGACTCTTACCTTTTATGTTTACTCTTCTACAGATTCTATTTGTTCTCCTTGTTTTCCTTCAAGAACTGCATTAGCCATTGTCTCAGTTAATAATTTAACTGCTCTTATAGCATCATCGTTACCAGGAATGACAAAATCAATTTCATCTGGATCACAATTTGTATCAACTATAGATACAACGGGTATTCCAAGTATATGTGCTTCCTTAACAGCTATTCTTTCTTTTTTTGGATCAACTATGAATAAAACATCTGGTATTTTATTCATGTTTTTAATTCCACCTAAGAATTTTTCTAGCCTATCTTCTTCATGTTTTAAGTTAATAACTTCTTTTTTTGGTAGAAGATCAAATATACCTTCTTCTTCCATTTTAGCTAATTCATGTAGTCTATCAATTCTCTTTTTAATAGTTTTGTAGTTTGTTAACATGCCACCCAACCATCTTTGATTTATAAAATGCATACCACATCTTTTAGCTTCTGATTCAATAGCTTCTTGAGCTTGTTTTTTAGTTCCTACAAAAAGAACTTCTCCACCATCTGCTGCAATATCTCTCACGAAATTATAAGCAGTTTCTACTTTTTTAACTGTTTTTTGTAAGTCAATAATGTAGATCCCATTTCTCTCAGTAAATATATACGGTGCCATTTTAGGATTCCATCTTCTAGTTTGATGTCCAAAATGTACTCCTGATTCTAGTAGACCTTTCATTGTAATTACTGACATACGACCACCTCCAAGTTTTTTCTTCCACTCTCATCATCTATTGAAGTACCCATAGTGGGACTTACTCCTAATATTAAAGAGTGTGTATAATTACTATAAATACTATTATAGCACAATTACTATAATAGTATAACATACAGCAATCTTAAAATCAATATTTAACTTCTAACATAATCAAATAGTTTTTTACTATTTTGTAGCTTTATCTAGTTCTTCGTTAAGCTTATCATTGAGAATCCTTATATGTGTCCCCTTCATTCCAAGAGATCTAGATTCTATAACTCCAGCACTTTCAAACTTTCTTAAGGCATTTACTATTACTGAGCGTGTGATACCTACTTTGTCTGCAATTTTACTTGCAACTAGAAGTCCTTCAGTTCCATCTAATTCATTGAAAATATGTTCCATGGCCTCAAGCTCTGAATAAGATAAAGTACCAATAGCCATTTGTACTACTGATTTTTTTCTAGCTTCTTCTTCTATTTCTTCACTTTTAGATCTCAAGATTTCCATACCAACTATTGTTGAGCTATACTCAGATAGTATTAAATCTTCCTCTAAAAATCTCTTACCAAATCTAGCAAGGACCAAGGTACCTAATCGCTTACCACCACTTATGATAGGTATAATTGTTGATATTTTGTTATCTTGATGTTTACATGATGAGTCTTTAAATATACATATTTCAGATTCATCTATATTTTCTTTAGATTCTGTAATTGATAAAAGGTTATCATTGTAATCTTTAGGAAAAGCTTGGTTCTTTTCTACCTCATCTTGAACTACATCACATTCAAAGTCCTCAGATAACTGATATCCTAGTATCCTTCCTTTTTTACTAGCTACATAAACATTTGCATCTAATATTTCACTCAGTTTTTTACTTAACTCTAAAAAAGATACTGGATCCGATCCATAATTCTGTAATGTTCTATTTAGTTTCCTAGTTTTTTGTAATAATTGTTTCAAATTAATCCCTCCTTATTTAATAATATCGAATATATTTCAATTCTGAATATTCTCTATATACAGAATACTACATATTATAACAAATGTATACATTTATTATAATGTTTATTCTTTAACATATCCACACTCTTTATCACTACATTTAATAATAGTACCCTTTTTAGATCTTTTAATTACCATATATTTATTACATTTTGGACATTTCTCATTTACAGGTTCATCCCAAGATACGAAGTCACATTCTGGATATTTACTACATCCATAAAATACTCTTCCTTTTTTAGATTTTCTTTTTATTATTTCCCCTTCACATTTTGGACAATTTACTCCTATAGTCTCTATGATAGGTTTTGTGTTTTTACATTCAGGATATCCTGGACAAGCCATAAATTTACCATATCTTCCGGTCTTTATAACTAGATTCTTACCACATTTTTCACATATTACATCTGTTACTTCATCTTTAATTTCTATTTTATCAATCTCTTCTTCTGCTTTTATAAGCTCTTTATTAAAATCTTTATAAAAATCACTTACAATTTGTTTCCAAGGATATTTTCCTTCTTCAACTTCATCTAGTTTGTTTTCTAATTCAGCAGTAAATTTTTCATTTATGATTAAATCAAAATATTCAGTTAAAAGATCATTTACTAAAATACCTAGTTCTGTTGGAATAAAAGCTTTGTTATCTAAAACTACATAATTCCTAGCAAGTATAGTTCCAATTGTAGGAGCATAGGTACTAGGTCTTCCTATACCGAGTTCTTCCATAGTTTTGATTAAAGAAGCCTCTGTAAATCTAGGTGGTCCCTGAGTAAAGTGTTGATTTTCATTTATATCTTTTAAATTAAGTTTATCCCCTTTTTCTAAGTTTGGTATACTCATATCCTTATCTTTATTGTCTATATTTGCATAAACTCTTAAAAAACCATCAAAAATTAACTTTGATCCATTCCCTTTAAAGATATAGTTGTTATTTATTATATCTACACTTATAGTTTCATATCTAGCTGGAGACATTTGTGAGGCAGTAAACCTATTCCATATTAAATTATATAATTTAAATTGATCATTCGAAAGAAATGATTTGATATCCTTTGGAGTTCTTAAAACTCCAGTAGGTCTTATAGCTTCATGAGCATTCTGAGAACCTTTTTTCTTTTTTCCACTATAAGTCTTCCCCCCATTTGAGAATTCTTCTCCAATTCTTTCTATAATATAATCTTTAGATAAAGCAACCGCTGAATCAGATATTCTAGTAGAATCAGTTCTCATATATGTTATTAATCCAACTATTCCTTCTTTACCTATATCTATACCTTCATAAAGTTGCTGGGCAATACTCATAGTTTTTCTAGTTGTAAATCCAAGTCTACGTGAAGCATCTTGTTGCATAGTGCTAGTAGTGTATGGGCTATAAGGATTTCTCTTTCTTTTTCCTTTTTTAACATTATTTACTAAAAACTTATCCTTATCTAAATCTTTTATAATCTTATCTACATCTTTTTTTGTTTTTAATTCTATTTTATTTTCTTTATCGTCTACTAATTCTCCTATAAATTTAGCTTCGAAATCTTCTTTTCCTTTTTCTAATAAGGCAACTATACTCCAATACTCTTCAGGAGTAAACTCATCTATTTCTTCTTCTCTATCACAAATCAATTTGGTAGCTATAGATTGAACCCTACCAGCACTTAAGCCTTTCCTGATTTTCTTCCATAATAAAGGACTTATTTTGTAACCTACAATCCTATCTAATATTCTTCTAGCTTGTTGAGCATCAACTAGAGTTAAATCTAATGTTCTAGGGTTTTTTATTGCATTTTTTACAGACTCTTTAGTAATTTCATTAAATTCAACCCTCACTTTATCAGTAGGATCAATTTTCAAAATATAGGCTAAATGCCATGATATAGCTTCACCCTCTCTATCAGGGTCAGTAGCTAAATAAATTTTTTCTGCTTTTTTTGCTTCTTTTCTTAGTTCATTGATTATAGGGCCTTTTCCTCTAATATTTATATATTTAGGCTCGAAATTATCCTCAATATCTATACCCAAAGTACTCTTAGGTAAATCTCTTACATGTCCGACAGAAGCTAAAACTTTATAAGTTCTTCCAAGTATTTTTCCTATAGTTTTTGCTTTTGCTGGTGATTCTACAATCACTAATTTCTTTTTTTTCTTTGTTTTTTTTGTTTTTTTTGCCATAAATACACCTCCACATACTACACTAGGGCAAAAATTCTGCTTTCTAACTCTTTAACTAAACCCTTTAACTCTAAAATAGTCAGTATACTTGTTACATTTGAAATACTTATTCCTGTACGATATGAGATTATATCACAATGAGTAGGCTTTTGTCTTATTATTTCTATTATTTTTATTTCAGTTTCACTTAAATTAGTATAATCAATACTTTTTTTAGATAAATTTTTGTTAAGCTTATTGTTTTTTATATCTTCTATTTCCATTAATATATCATCTATATTTAAAAGGGGTATTGCTCCATCACTAATTAATTTATTAGTACCTTCACTATAAACACTATTTATGTTACCCGGAAGCGCAAAAACATCTTTTCCTTGCTCTAAAGCATGATATGCAGTTATAGATGTTCCAGATCTTTCTTTAGCTTCTATTACAATAAGTCCCAAAGAAAGTCCTGTTATTATCCTATTTCTTTGGGGGAAATTATACGGTAAAGGCGGCGTACCTGGTGGAAATTCAGTCAATATAGACCCATTATTAGAAATCTCTTTATAAAGAGATTCATTTCTTTTAGGATAGTATACATCTAAACCATTACCAAGTATACCGATTGTTCTCCCGCCTTCTTTTAAAGCTGTTTTATGAGCTATGGTATCAATCCCTAATGCTACACCACTTATAATTGTAACACCTAAATTTACAAGTTCTTTTGTAAATTTCTCACAAGCCCATACTCCATAAGAAGTTGCCTTTCTAGAACCTACAACAGCTATAGATAATATATCCTCAGGAATCATTTCACCCTTTTGGTATAGCACATATGGTTTATCATATATATTTATTAAACTTTCAGGATATTCTTTGTCTAATATAGTGATAATATTTATATCTGATTCATCAAGTTTTAATATTCTGTCCTTGATAAGATTTTTATCTCTATTTTTAAGAATCTTATTTAAAGTTTCTTTTCTAATGCCCTTTATATTTAATAATTGCCCAGAACTTATTTCTAATACTTCTCTTATATCATTAAAGAAACATTCTAATTTAAATATATTTTTATTTGATATTCCAATACTATTTAACCATATAAAAATATCCCTTTTACTTAAAGTATTCATAAATATTACCCCCAATATTTATTATTTAAGGTTCTATAGCTTATTGCTTCTAATATATGATTATCTTCAATATTATTCTCTTGATCTAAGTCAGCTATTGTTCTAGCTACTTTGATAATTTTATTGTAGGTTCTAGCACTAAATTTGTATTTTTCAAATGCCATTTTCATAATTTGTTCGGAACTTTTTTTAAGCAAACAATATTTTTCTACATCCCTGTTTTCTATTTGCGAATTGCTATATATTTTATTATTTTTAAATCTATCTAATTGAATTTGCTTTGATATATTTATTCTTTTTCTTATTATATCTGAAGAATCACTTTTACTATCTTCTTTAAGTTCATTATACTTTACTGGTTGAACTTCCATATGTATATCTATCCTATCTAGTAGAGGAAAACTTATCTTCCCTAGATATCGATCGATATCTCTTTGAGAACAAGTACATTCATGCAAAGGATCTCCATAATATCCACACGGACAAGGATTCATACTCGCAACAAACATGAATTTTGCAGGAAATGAGAGACTAGCATTTACTCTAGCAATATTTACAAGCTCATCTTCCATAGGTTGTCTCAAAACTTCTAATACATTTTTAGAAAACTCTGGCAATTCATCTAAAAACAAAACACCTTGATGAGCTAAAGAAACTTCTCCGGGTTTTGGAATTCTACCTCCACCGATAAGTGCAATGCTTGAACAGGTGTGATGTGGTGATCTAAATGGTCTTTGAGTAATTAATCTATGAGAAGATAAGAGTCCTGATATACTATATATCTTTGTAACTTCTATTGACTCTTCAAAACTCAGTTCAGGAAGTATGGTAGGTAATCTCTTTGCTGCCATAGTCTTACCTGACCCAGGTGGTCCAATAATAAGCATATTGTGAGAACCAGCTGCTGCTATTTCTAAGGCCCTTTTAAGTCCTTCTTGCCCTTTTATATCTGAAAAGTCCAAGTCATACATATCTATGGATTTACAAGCATCTGGTTTTTCGATAAATGGTTCTATTTCTATTTCCTCGTTTAAAAATTCTACGGCTTCTTTTAGGTTATGTATAGGTATTATTTCTAAGTCATTTATAAAACCGCATTCATTTTTATTATTATAAGGAATAATACATCTTTTTATATTCAACTCGCGCATAGAAATTATCATAGGAAGAACGCCGTCGATTTCGTTTATTTTTCCATCTAATGATAATTCACCTAAAAATATAGTATCACTAAAATCATTAGATTTTATTATTCCATTCGATAGTAATATACCTATAGCAATAGATAAATCAAGTTGTGAACCTTCTTTTTTAAGATTTGCAGGAACTAGATTTATAGTAATTCTGTTTAATGGAAACTCATAACCACTATTTTTTATTGCCGCTCTAACTCTTTCTTTAGATTCTTTAATTGATGCATCTGGAAGTCCTACAATATTAAAAACTGGCATTCCTCTAGCAAGATCAGTTTCAACCTCAATTATATGTCCATTTAGTCCTTGCAAAGTACAAGTATTTATTTTTGAATACATATTACCCCTCTTTTCTGAGAATGTATTTTTATTATTTAAAGACAAAATGCATTTTCAATATGATTAATATCTATAGTTTTTTCTAAATATACTTCTATAATATCATATCTTATCTGAATATTTTGTATTTGCTTATATTTCATATATAAATTTGATGTATTTATTATTTTTCTCTGTTTTTTAAAATTTACAGCTTCAAAAGCATAACCGAAGTTTTTGTTTGATCTAGTTTTTACTTCTATACAGACTATTATATCTTTATCTAAAGCAATTATATCAATTTCGCCTAATTTAGTAGTATAATTTAGTTCTAAAATTTTATATCCTTTAGATAAAATATAGTTTTTAGCTAAATTTTCTCCATATTTCCCCTTTGAAATATTAGTTTTCATAAATATTACCTCGCTATTTTATGATTCTTTTTAAAAAAGATTTACGATGTATATCAGTAACTCCTAGTGAATTTAATTTTTCTCTATGTTCTTTAGTTCCATATCCCTTATGCTGTTTTATATTGTAACCTGGAAATTGTTTTTCCCAATTAAGACAGAGTCTATCTCTATAAACCTTGGCTATTATAGAAGCACATGCAATACCATGAGACTTATCGTCTCCCTTTATTATTCCAGCTTGAGGTATATCCATATAGACAGTTTCAGCATCTACTAGGAGGTAATCTGGTGTGATAGGTTTACCACATTTATCAACTATATTTTCAACTGCCAATTTCATAGCAAGCCTTGTACTTTCTTTTATATTTATCTTATCTATAGTCTTGGAATTAACTCTTCCTATACCATATCCTATAGATTTTTCTATAATAATATCATACAAATAATCTCTTTTTTTAGAGCTCAATTTTTTAGAATCTTTTACTTCCTTTATTTTTAATCCTTTAGGAAGTATAATAGCACATGCAACTACATCTCCTAAAAGACAACCTCTTCCAACTTCATCTATACAAGCAATTGTTTTATATCCTTCTGAATAAAGTTCATCTTCAAAATCAATCATATATATCACTTTCCTCTGGAAGCTCTAATGTTATATTTCCTATCTTACCCTTCCTAAATTCATCTAATATTATAGTACTAACTTTAGTATAATCTATTAATCCTCCTTTAATTATGCAACCTCTTTTAGAACCTATTTCTTCCATTATTTCAAGCGAGGACTTGTTTTCTGTAGATATACTATATCTATTTTCTAAATTACTAGAAGCAAATTTAATAAGTTTTTTAATTAATTTTAAAGCTAGTGTTTCCACATCTAATATCTCATCTTTAATAGATCCCACAAAAGCTAAATTTAATCCTACTTTTTCATCTTCAAATTTAGGCCAAAGTATTCCTGGAGTATCTAAAAGTTCTAGTCCTTTTTTTGTTTTAATCCATTGATTCATCTTAGTAATACCCGGTTTATTACCAATTTTAGCTCCTTTTTTTCCAGCCAGACTGTTTATAAGAGTAGATTTTCCTACATTGGGAATCCCTAGTATCATAGCTTTAATAGGCTTATTTTTAACTCCTTTTTTAAGATATGAATTTCTTTTGTCTTTAGTTTTTTCTAAAGACAAAGAGATAAGTTTATCTATACCTTTTCCTGACATTGAGTTCATAAATATAGTAGATATTTCTTTTGTTTGATAATAATCTTTCCATATTTTATTATATTTATCATTAGATAAATCTGATTTATTTAATATTTTTATTCTGGGTTTATCTTTAACAATTTCATCTACTATTGGATTCTGACTGCTCAATGGAATTCTAGCATCTAAAAGTTCATATACTATCTCAACCATCGAGATATTCTTTTGTAAAGATTCTTTCGTTTTTTTCATATGACCCGGATACCAATTAATATTCATATTTTACCACCCTTTAAATATATAAAAATTGGGACTATATAGTCCCAATTCCAATTAATATATTTTCTTTTCTTTAATTTTTGATGACTTTCCTTGTCTTTCTCTTAAGTAAAATAGTTTAGCTCTTCTAGCTTTACCTTTTCTAGCAACAACAAGTTTATCTATTCTTGGTGAATTTAATGGAAATGTTCTTTCCACTCCAATACCATA
>NZ_JBQDAA010000023.1:0-19506 GCF_052089545.1 Tissierella sp.
ACAAGTCCTAGTTCATAGCCTTTTTTAGTAAGTCTTAAGTCAGCATTGTCTTGTCTAAGTGTTAGTCTATATTCTGCCCTTGAAGTCATCATTCTATAAGGCTCATCTGTTCCTTTTGTTACTAAATCATCTATTAAAACACCTATATAGGCTTCTGATCTATCTAAAACAAACTCTTTTTTACCTTCTATATTTAAGGATGCATTAATACCTGCTACAAGACCTTGTGCTGCGGCTTCTTCATATCCTGAGGAACCATTTATTTGACCTGCAAAAAACATATTTCCTATATGCATATGTTCCATAGTTCTTTTTAATATAGTAGGATCTATGGAGTCGTACTCTATTCCATATGCTGGTCTCATAAATTTAACATCTTCTAGACCCTTTATTTTTTTATACATCATCTTTTGTATTTCTTCTGGAAGTGTAGAAGATGCACCTTGGACATACATTTCTTTTGTTGAAAGTCCTTCTGGTTCTATAAAGACTTGATGTCTTTTTTTATCTGAAAATCTTACTACCTTGTCTTCTATAGCAGGACAATATCTAGGTCCTTTTCCGTCTATGTCACCTGCATACATAGGAGAACGTTGTAGGTTTTCTCTTATTATGTCGTGTACTTCCTCATTTGTATAAGTTAGATAACAAGGTTCTTGTTCCATGTGGAACTTTTTACCCATATTTAAAAATGAGAAAGGAATAATTTCCTCATCACCTGGTTGAATGACCATCCTATCATAGTTTATACTATCTTTATGAACCCTTGCCGGTGTTCCTGTTTTCATCCTTCTAAGTTTAAAACCTTTTTTAATAAGATTTTCTGAAAGGATATTAGATGGAAACATTCCATCTGGTCCTGAAGAATAATTTACTTCTCCTATATATACCCTACCTCTAAGGTAAGTTCCACTAGCTAAGATTACTGCCTTACAATTGTATACAGCTCCTGTTCTAGTAACTACTCCCTTTACCTTATCATCTTCTATTATTATATCTATAACTTCAGCTTGAGACATTTGGAGGTTTTTTTCATCTTCTAAGACCTTTTTCATCTCTCTATGATAAGCTTTTTTATCAGCTTGTACCCTTAATGAATGAACTGCAGGGCCTTTAGATGTGTTTAGCATTTTACTTTGTATAAAGGTTTTATCTATGTTTAAAGCCATTTCTCCGCCAAGTGCATCTATCTCCCTTACAAGATGTCCTTTTCCAGTGCCTCCTATATTAGGGTTACATGATAGTGCTACTATAGAGTCTAGGCTCATAGTTAACATCAAAGTATCCATACCCATTCTAGCAGCTGCAAGTGCTGCTTCTGAACCAGCATGTCCAGCCCCTATAACAACTACATCTACTTCACCTGCTATATATGTTTTTAGTTTTTCCATTTCTTACACCTCTTTCTATTTTACCATCTTTTTATTTAAAGCAAAAATTAGACCTTGATTTTTCAAGGTCCTTAAGCAATATTTTTATTGATGTTCCACGTGGAACATTCCATCCACATGTGGATAATTCTCCTACTATATTTTAATCCCCAGACACCCTAATTGTCAAATCTTTTATTTTCCAATACAAAAGTCTTTAAATATCTTATCTAATATATCTTCAGCTATAGCATCACCAGATATTTCACCTAAGTCTTCCCAAGCATTTCTAAGATCTATCTCTATACAGTCTAAAGGTACGTTCATTTGGATATCTCCTATAGCGCTTTTTATATTTTTTAAAGCCTTTTCAAGTTGAAGTTTGTGTCTTACATTTGTTACAACTATATCTGATTCCATATTTATATCTCCCTCATAAAAAAGAGACTTTATATGTTCTTCTAAGCTTTCTATACCTATATTTTCTATAATAGAAGTTTCTATTATATGGTCTATTTCTTCTAGTTCCTTTAAAAACTCATCTTTCTGACCAGTTTTTAGGTCTATCTTATTTAAAAGTACTATAGATTTCCTATTTTTTAGTAATTCTAGTATCTTTTTATCTTCTTCAGTAAATTCTCTTGATACATCAAAAACTCCTATAATAAGATCTGCCTTTTCTATGGAAGCCTTGGCCCTATCTACTCCTATTTTTTCTACCAGGTCTTCAGTATCACGAATACCAGCTGTATCTATTATTTTTAAAGGAATTCCATCTATATTAACATATTCCTCTATAATATCCCTCGTAGTTCCTGGTATATCTGTCACTATGGCCCTATTTTCCCTTAATATTGCATTTAAAAGTGATGATTTACCAACATTTGGCTTTCCAAGTATAACTGTTTCTATTCCATCTCTTAGTATTTTTCCTCTATTTGTTGTTGCTAGAAGAGCTTCTATTTTACTTTCTACTGTTTTTGCATCAGCCTGTAAGCCCTCATATGTTAATTCATCTACACCTTCTTCTGGAAAATCAATAGATACCTCTACCTCTGCTACCATAGAAAGAAGTATATCTCTTATATCTCCTACTTCTTTTGATAAAGATCCTTCCAAATGATCTAAAGATACTTGGAAAGAGGTATCCGTTTTAGCCCTTATAATGTCTATAACAGCTTCTGCTTGAGATAAATCTAATCTTCCATTTAAAAATGCTATTTTGGTAAATTCTCCTCTTTCAGCCAGTCTAGCCCCACTTCTTAGGAGCAGTTCCAATACTTTTCTAACAGATATAATACCTCCGTGACAATATATTTCTACCATATCTTCCCTAGTGTAAGTATATGGACCTTCCATAAAAGCTATTAAAACTTCATCTATTTTTTTACCATCTTCATCTATTATGTGACCATATGTCAATTTTTTATTTTGTATTTCTATAATTTTTTTATCGTCAAATCCTACAAATACATCTTTTCCTATATTTATAGAATCAGAACCGCTCATTCTAACAATTCCTATACCTGCTTCTCCCACAGCTGTAGAAATTGCAGCTATTGTATCTGACATTTTTTATCAACTCCTTATTAATATCTTATTATACTTTAAAATTTGAGATTTATCCAATAAAAAAAGATGTTCCACGTGGAACATCCTTTGTATCCTTATTTTAATTGTATAACTACTCTTCTAAATGGATCTTTTCCTTCACTGAAAGTTACAATTCTTTCATTATCTTGAAGGGTAGAATGAATTATTCTTCTTTCATATGGATTCATAGGTTCAAGTTTAACTTTTATCTTTGAACTTATAGCTTTTTGAGCCATTCTTTGAGCAAGTTTGATCAAAGATTTTTCTCTTTTCTCCCTATATCCCTCTACATCTATTGTTACCTTTATATATTCATCTTCATCTTTATTTATAAATATACTTAATAGGTATTGTATAGCATCTAGAGTATTACCTCTTTTTCCTATTATAATACCTTTATCATCAGGATTGATACCTAATATATCTATTGTCAATCTATCTGATTCTTTTTTTATATTAATATCAGCCTTTAGATCCATAGAATTTATAATTTCTTCTAAAAATTCTCGAGATATTTTCTCTATATCTTTTATTTCAATCACTTTTACTTTTGCATCTTTACCACCTATTAATCCTAAAAAACCTTTACTAGATTCTTCTAAAACCTCGACTTCTACCTCTTCTTTTTGTAAATCTAACTCTAGTAAAGCATTTTCTACAGCTTCTTCAACAGTTTTGGCGCTTTTAATAATATATTTCATTTTATATTATTCCCCCTTAACATTCTCCGAAAGCTTATTAGTTATGAGTTGTTGAAATATTGTAAATATGTTTCCTAATACCCAGTATAAAGCAAGACCGGCCGGGAAAGTCCTAGCAGATATAAATATTAAAACTGGTAAAAACATAGTCATCATTTTTTGTGTGGATTCTGCCTGAGCATTTCCACCACTTGCTGGTGCCATAAGCTTACTTTGTAAATAAGTAGTTGCTGCTGCAAGAAGTGGTAGACCCCATAGATATGGATCTGGATTGTCTAAGTTTGGAATCCATAAAAACACTTTACTTATTGAATCATATAATCCTGGCTCTGTAAAAGCGTATTTAGCTGGTTCTCTAAATACAGCAAAAAAGGCTATTATTACAGGAAATTGTATAAGTAAAGGAAGGCATCCTGACATAGGATTATAGTTGTGTTCTTTATATAGTTGTTGCATTTTAACTTGCATTGTTTGTGGATCTTTTTTATATTTATCTTGTATTTCTTTCATTTTGGGTTGTATTTCACCCATCATACGTGTTGATTTGGTTTGTTTAAGCATTATTGGCAATAGCATAAACTTAAAAATAATTGTAGTTACAATTACTGCCATTGCGTAATAAGAAAAATTACTTGGTTCTATACCTATACCTGCAATTATATCATATACAAATCTTAAGAGCGAACCTAGTATTTTACCTAAAAAAGCTGTCATTAATTTACCCCCTATTATTTAAGTGGATCATATCCCCCTTCATGAAAGGGATTGCATCTTAATATTCTTTTAACAGTTAAAAAAGTGCCTTTGAAAAATCCATACTTTTCATAGGCCTCCAAAGAATATTGAGAGCAGGTAGGATAAAATCTACAGTTCCTTCCTGTTAAAATATATTTTGAAATATATTTTTGATAAAATTTAATAATTATTATCATAATATTTTTCATGATATCACCTTTTTTTAAGAAGCTTCGCTATACTCATTATATGTAACATAGAACCTTCTAATTCCTTATAAGGAATATCCTTAATATTTCTTTTAGCAATAAAAATCAAATCATATCCTTCTTTAATCTTGTGGAAATTTAATCTATATATTTCTTTCATTTTTCTTCTTAAACGATTTCTAACAACTGCATTACCTATCTTTTTAGTAATCGTATATCCAACTCTCGTTCTATTTAGATCATTTTTCTTAACATATAGTATTAAATTTCTATTCCAATAATTCTTTCCTAATTTATATATATTTTTGAACTCCATATTTTTTCTAATACGAAACTTCTTTTCCATAACTATTTTTCTCCTAACATGACCTTTAACAAAAGGCCACCATAAGTGGCCTTAAGCTGTTAGTTTTTTTCTTCCCTTTTGTCTTCTTCTTTTTATAACTGCTCTACCTGATTTAGTTCTCATTCTTTTTCTAAAACCATGTTCTCTACTTCTTTGTCTCTTTTTTGGTTGATAAGTTCTTTTCATTTAAAAACACCTCCCTTGATACCTGTATATATTAATATAGAGTTTTTTACATATAAAATAATACACTACTAACAATTATATTTACTTAAGCTCTATATGTCAAGAAATATAATTAATATCTTTATAGTTTACATTTGTTAACAACTTGTTGATTATGTGGATAATCTATTGAATATATATGATTTTTTTGGTACTATAAAAAGAGATGTGGATATTTTTTATATTTTGTTACTTATTCACACTTATGCACATTTTGTGGATAGACTGTGCATAACATATGAATTTTTTTATAAATATATGTCAATACTTTGTTAAATCTAATCTTTTTACCCACAGTCATCATTTTTTTATCTTGTGGATATCTAGTATAACATAGATATTATATATTAATTAACAATGTGTTGATTTTTTTGTCAACAATTTTAAATGATAAAGAACATACTTTTATTTGGATTATATTAAAACTATCTGTTGATAATTATGTTAATAAATTTGGAAATTTATATTTAAAACCAAAGAGGAGGAATTTTATGGCTTCAAATTTAGATAATATTTGGAAAAATGTTTTAAGTGTTATAAAAGTAGAATTAACAGAAGTTTCCTATAATACTTGGCTTAAAACAATAACTCCTATAAGTTTATCTAATAAAAAAATAGTATTAGCTGCTCCCAATGACTTTACTAAAGGTATATTGGAAGGCAGATACTTAAACCTTATTAAAAATGCTGTTAAGGAGGTATTAAAAGAAGATTATAATATAGAGTTTATAATACCTGGAGAAGAACCAGTTCCAGATAAGAAACCAGTCTTAGAAAAGGAGAGCATCGACAACAATAGATCTCAATTAAATCCTAAGTATTCCTTTAATACATTTGTAATAGGTAATAGTAACCGATTTGCTCATGCTGCAAGCTTAGCAGTAGCTGAAGCTCCAGCACAAGCTTATAACCCTCTATTTATATATGGAGGAGTAGGCCTTGGAAAAACGCATCTTATGCATGCAATAGGTCATTATATATTAAGTCAAAACCCTGATGTAAAGGTTATGTATGTATCAAGTGAAAAGTTTACCAATGAACTTATAAATTCAATTAGGGAATATAAAAATGAAGAGTTTAGAAATAAATACAGGAATATTGATGTACTTCTGGTAGACGATATACAGTTTATAGCTGGTAAAGAAGGAACTCAGGAAGAGTTTTTCCATACATTTAATGCTCTTCATGAATCAAATAAACAAATTATAATTTCTTCAGATAGACCTCCAAAAGAGATACCTACTCTAGAAGATAGACTTAGATCCCGTTTCGAATGGGGTCTTATAGCTGATATACAAGCTCCAGATTTGGAAACTAGGATAGCAATTCTTAGAAAGAAAGCAAATATGGAAAATATTGAAGTTCCAGATGAAATAATGGAATATATAGCAAATAAGATCCATTCTAATATAAGGGAATTAGAAGGAGCACTTATAAGGGTTGTAGCCTATTCTTCTTTAACTAATAAGGAAATAACCTTAGAGTTAGCAGAAGAGGCTTTAAAAGATATTATATCTAACAATAAACCTAAAGAGATTACAGTAGAACTTATAAAGGAAGAGGTTTCTCAAAACTTCAATATAAAAATGGATGATTTTTCTTCTAAAAAACGTACTCGTGCCATTGCATTTCCTAGACAAATAGCAATGTACTTAACACGTGAACTTACAGATTTGTCACTTCCTAAAATAGGAGATGAATTTGGAGGAAGAGATCACACTACTGTTATTCATGCTTGTGATAAAATAAATACTGATTTATCTAAAGATGATGATTTAAAAAATAAGATAGATTATGTTATAGACAGATTAAAGGGAGTTTAAGTATTTTTTGTGGATAGTTCTTATTCTATTAGACGATTATCAACATGTTATTAATCTTTATAAGCTTTCTGTTTTTGGTACAAAATAGACTTATCCACAAACTAACAGGCCCTACTACTATTACTACTATCTTTATATATCTTTATATCTATCTAGAGAGGAGATTAAAATGAAAATTAAAGTAAACCAAAGAGAATTATCAAAACATATAAATATAGTTCAAAAAAGTATTTCATCAAGAACTACACTTCAAATATTAGATGGAATACTTTTAGAAGCTAAAAATGATAAATTAAAACTTACAGGAACAGATTTAGAATTAAGTATAGAATCATTTATAGATTGTGAAATTTTAGAAGAAGGTTCTATTGTAGTTAATTCTAGAATGTTTGGTGACATAATAAAAAAGCTTGAAAATGCAGATGTTAATATAGAGGTAAAAAAGACTACTATAAATATAAAATGTGAAAACTCAGAGTTTAATATCTCTGGTAGTCCTGGAGAAGATTATCCAGACCTACCATTAGTTGTTGAAAAAGACTCATTTAATATACCTATGGATATGTTAAAATCAGTAATAAAAAAGACGGTGTTTGCTACAACAGAAGATGAAACAAGACCTACTCTTACAGGTGTTTTAGTAGAATTGGAAAATAACTCTATTTCTTTTGTGGCTTTAGATGGTTATAGGCTTGCATTCAAAAGGATTAATATAGATAGTGATGCTGAGACTAAAATGATAATACCTGGAAGATCTTTAAATGAATTGAATAAAATATTAGATGAAAAAGAAGAAGATTTAAAAATTAGTATAGCTCCTTCACATATAATAGTTAACCTTGGAGAGACTGTTATATATTCTAGACTTTTAGAAGGTCCATTTTTTAATTATAAGGATATTATAAGAAAAGAACATAAAACTACTGCAAAGGTAAAAAAACAAGAATTTCAAAATAGCTTGGAAAGAGCTTCTCTTTTGGCTAAAGAAGAAAAGGCTAATCTAGTAAAACTTAGCTTAGAAGGAGATACTCTTAATATAAAGTCAAATACAGAAGCAGGTAATGTGTTTGAATCGATAGAAACTACTAGTGATGGTGAAGATGTAAATATAGCTTTTAATTCAAGATATATAATAGAGGGAATAAAGGCTATAGATGATGATGAAATAAAACTTAACTTTATGGGTAGTTTAAATCCTTGTATTATAAATGGCTTAGAGGATGATGACTATACTTATTTAGTTTTACCTGTACGTTTGGCACAAGATGATTTTTAGGAGTGATAAGAATGAAAGAGATAAAAATAGATACTGAATATATAAAATTAGATCAATTTTTAAAACTATGTGGAATAGCATCTACTGGTGGTCATGCTAAGATTTTAATAAAAGAAGGAAATGTAGAAGTAAATGGTGAAGTTAATACTATGAGAGGTAAAAAACTTAGGAAAAATGATACTATTACAATAGAAAACAATAATTTCAAGATAATTTAAAACTAATGTTCTTTACATTAGTTTTAATTCTTTATATGTGATATAATAGTTAAGTTAGCAAGAGTATTTTTTCAGCCTCAAGGGGTGTGTTATTTGAATGTAGAAGATATAAGACTTATAAATTTTAGAAATTATAAAAATATAGGAATTAAATTAAATAAGAATTTAAATATATTTATAGGTAATAATGCTCAAGGTAAGACAAATCTTATAGAAGCTATTTTTATATGTGCTACAGGAAAGTCTTTTAGAAGTAATAAAGATAAGGAAATTATAAGCTTTAATAAAGAAGAAGGATATGTTGGAACTTCTATAAACTTAGAAAATTATTCAAAATTTATAGAAGTAAAACTTCATAAAGATAAGCCTAAAAGGATTAGAATAAATAAACAAGAACTGGACAGTTATAAAGATTTAAATAGTGGATTAAATGTTGTAGTATTTACTCCAGAAGATTTAAAAATAGTTAAGGGAGGACCTTCTGAAAGAAGAAAGTTTTTAGATGGGGGTATCTCTCCTATCAAACCTGTCTATAATTATAATATAAGCAAATATAAAAAAGTTTTATTTCAAAGGAATAATATACTTAGATCTAGTAAATTTAAAAAGGATAGAAAAGATTTAAAAGAATTATTAGATGTATTTGACAATCAAATAGTTAAAATAGGAACAGATATTATATTAAATAGATGTGAATATGTTAAAAGACTCAATTGTATATCAGAGAATATTCATAAAGATATAACAAATGGAAAAGAGGTCTTAAATTTAAAATATAATTCAAATGTTCCAATCGGGAAAAGTAGACAAGGTATGGAAGATATGTATCTTAATTTATTAAGAAAAAACATGAAAAGGGATATAGAGTTTAATACAACAGAAATAGGGCCTCATAGAGATGATATAACAATGTGTTTGGATGGTAAGGATGCAAGAATTTATGGATCCCAAGGTCAGCAAAGAACAGTAATCCTTTCAATAATTCTTTCCCAGGTAGAACTTTTAAAAGAGGAAAAGGGATCTTATCCTGTGCTTTTACTTGATGATGTATTTTCAGAACTAGATGAAAGTAGAAGAGTCTTTTTAATTGAATTCTTTAAAGATATACAAACATTTATAACTACTACAGAAGAAAGTGATTTGGATTCTATGGAAGATATAAATAAAACTATATTTTTAATAGAAGATGGTCATATAAAATAGGAGGTATAAATTGAGTATTTATATAGGTGAAAATATACTTCTTTCAAAAGAGGATATAATAGCTATATTAGATAGTGATAGTATTTTACAATCTAATATAAGTGAAAAATTTATAAAAAAGTTTAAAAAAGATTCAATTATAAAAAAAGATAAGAAAGAAGTAAAGACATATATACTTAGTCAAGATAAAGATGAGGTAAAACTTTATGAATCGAGTATATCTTCAACTTCTATAAAGAAAAAATTTAATATGAAGGGATTGAAAAATATAGATGAGTAATGAAATAGATAAAAAAAATAATAGACATTATACTGCAGATGAAATTCAGGTACTTGAAGGACTTGATCCGGTTAGGAAAAGACCTGGTATGTATATAGGTAGTACAGGTCCAAAGGGTCTACATCATTTAGTATATGAAGTTGTAGATAATGGTATTGATGAGGCTTTAGCTGGTATATGTGATACTATTAATGTAACAATATATGAAGATAATTCTGTATCAGTAGAAGACAATGGAAGTGGTATTCCAGTGGAAACTCATCCTCAAACAGGTAAATCTACTGTAGAAACAGTTCTTACTATACTTCATGCTGGTGGTAAGTTTGATGGATCTGCATACAAGGTTTCAGGTGGACTCCATGGAGTAGGAGTAAGTGTTGTAAATGCTCTTTCAGAATGGTTAGAGGTAAGAGTAAAAAGAAATAATAAAGAGTATATGCAAAAATTTGAAAGAGGTATTGCAGTAAGTGAACTAGAAGTAGTAGGAGAAAGTACAAGGACTGGAACTACTGTTACTTTTAAGCCAGATAGTGAAATATTTGAATCTATAAGCTTAAGTTCGGAGACTTTAGAAAATAGATTTAGAGAGATGGCTTTTTTAAATAAAGCTGTAAGACTTACTATAGAAGATAAAAGAGTTGGAAAGAAAAAGGAATTTTACTATGAAGGTGGAATAAAATCTTTTGTAGAATATATAAATAAAAATAAAAATCCTATTCAAAAAGATATAATATATTTTGAAGCCGAAAAAGATGGTGCAGTAGTAGAACTTGCCATGCAATATACTGATGGATATTCAGAAAATATATTTACCTTTGCTAACAATATAAACACTATAGAAGGTGGAACACATCTTTCTGGACTTCGTACTGCTTTAACTAGGGTTATGAATGACTATGGTAGAAAATATAATATATTAAAGGATAAAGAAGATAACCTTTCTGGAGATGACGTAAGAGAAGGTCTTACAGGAATACTTTCTGTAAAGCTTGGAGAACCTCAATTTGAGGGACAAACCAAGACAAAGCTTGGTAATAGTGAAATGAGAGGTATAGTAGAGTCTGCTACTTATGAATATTTAAATAATTTTTTAGAGGAAAATCCTAAACTTGCTAAAACTATATTAGATAAGGCAGTAAGTTCTCAAAGAGCTAGAAATGCAGCTAGAAAAGCTCGAGAATTGACTCGTAGAAAGAGTATATTAGATAATACTACTCTTCCTGGAAAACTTTCTGACTGTCAGTCAAATGATATGGACATAACAGAAATCTATCTTGTCGAGGGAGATTCAGCTGGTGGTAGTGCTAAGCAGGGTAGATCAAGAGAGTTTCAAGCAATACTTCCATTAAAGGGAAAAATATTAAATGTTGAAAAGGCAAGACTTGATAGAATATTAAATTCAGATGAAATAAAAACATTGATAACAGCTTTTGGTGCAGGAATTGGCGAAGAGTTTGATATAGAAAAACTAAGATATGGTAAGATAATAATAATGACCGACGCTGACGTTGATGGTGCTCATATAAGAACACTCCTTCTTACATTTTTCTTTAGATATATGAGAGAATTAATAGATAATGGACATATATATATAGCTCAACCTCCACTTTATAAGGTTACCAAGGGTAGAGCAGAAGAATATATTTATAGTGAAGAAAATTTAAATCCTGCTTTAAAGAAACTTGGTGGAAAAGGATATTCTATTCAAAGATATAAGGGTCTTGGAGAGATGAATCCAGAACAACTTTGGGATACAACTATGGATCCAGAAAATAGAATACTTCTTAAAGCAAACATTGAAGATGCAGTAGCTGCAGATGATATATTTACAACTCTAATGGGTGAGAAGGTACAACCTAGAAGAGAATTTATACAAGAGAATTCTAAATTTGTTAAGAATTTAGACATATAGGGGGATAGGTATGGACAAAGAAAATACAAGTACTATAATTGACATGAATATTGAAAAAGAAATGAAAAAGTCCTACTTAGACTATGCCATGAGTGTTATAGTAAGCAGGGCTCTTCCAGATGTAAGAGATGGATTAAAGCCAGTTCATAGAAGAATTCTTTATGCTATGGATGATCTGTCTATGTATCCGGACAAACCTCATAGAAAATCTGCAAGACTCGTAGGTGACGTATTAGGTAAGTATCATCCACATGGGGATAGTTCAGTTTATGAAGCTATGGTTAGACTTGCGCAAGATTTTAATACAAGATACCTATTAGCAGATGGTCATGGTAACTTTGGTTCTATAGATGGTGATAGTGCAGCAGCTATGCGTTATACAGAAGCTAGAATGACAAAGATGGCTTTAGAGATGCTTAAAGATATAAATAAAAAGACGGTAGATTACAAACTTAACTTTGATGAATCTTTAGAAGAACCTACAGTTCTTCCTAGTAAATTTCCAAATCTTATGGTAAACGGTTCATCAGGAATAGCTGTTGGTATGGCTACAAATATACCTCCTCATAATTTAAATGAAGTTATAGATGCAACCGTAACACTTTTAGATAATCCAGAGGCAAATGTAGAAGAACTTATGGAAAACATAACAGGACCTGATTTTCCAACTGGTGCTTTTATAGTTGGTACAAGTGGTATAGAATCAGCCTATAGGACTGGTAGAGGAAAGCTTAGACTTAGAGCCGTAGCAGAAATAGAAGAAAATAATAAAGGTAGATCTAAGATTGTAGTAACTGAGATTCCATATCAAGTAAATAAAGCAAGGTTAATAGAAAAGATTGCAGACCATGTAAGAAATAAAAAAATTGAAGGAATATCAGACTTAAGAGATGAATCAGATAGAGATGGTATGAGGATAGTTGTAGAACTAAAAAGAGATGCAAATCCAAATATAGTTTTAAACAATCTTTATAAATACACTCAAATGCAAACTACCTTTGGAATAATAATGTTGGCGCTAGTAGATGGTGAGCCTAGAGTTTTAAACTTGAAAGAAATGTTAACTTATTATATAGCACATCAAAAAGAAATAATAATAAGAAGGACAAAGTTTGATCTTAAAAAGGCTGAAGCACGCGCACATATTGTAGAAGGTCTAAGAATTGCACTTGATCACATAGATGAAGTTATAAAAATAATAAGAGCTTCAGAAAATGATGCTAGTGCTAAAAGTAGCTTAATGGAAAAGTTTGGTTTATCAGAGATACAATCTCAAGCTATACTTGATATGCGTCTTAAAAGATTAACTGGTCTTGAAAGAGGTAAACTAGATGAAGAGTATGAAGAATTAATAAAACAAATAAATTGGTTTAAGGAAATCTTAGCAAGTGATAAAATTATATATGGAATTATAAAAGAAGAGCTACTAGAGATTAAAACAAAATATGGAGATAGAAGAAGGACTAGAATAGTTCCATCTTCTGGAGAAATAAATATTGAAGATATGATTAAAGAAGAAGATATAGTTATTACCTTAACTCACTTTGGATATATAAAGAGAATGCCAGAGGATACCTATAAAACTCAAAGAAGAGGTGGAAGAGGTATAATAGGTCTTACTACACGTGATGAAGACTTTGTAGAGGATCTATTTATAACATCTACACATGATACTATCCTTTTCTTTACAAATAAAGGAAAAGTTTTCTCCTTAAAAGGTTATGAAATACCTGAAGGAGGTAGACAGTCTAAAGGTACTGCTATTATAAATATATTACACTTAGAAAAAGGTGAAAAAGTATCTGCAATTATTCCAATAACTTCTTATGCAGAAAATTATAATCTTATACTTTCAACTAAAATGGGTCTTGCAAAGAAGACAGAGCTTGTAAGCTTTAAAAATATAAGAAAAAATGGAATAATAGCTATAACCCTTAAAGATGATGATGAACTTATATCTGTAAGAAGAACTTGTGGCGATGACGAGATAATAGTAGTAACTGAAAAAGGACTTGCTATAAGATTTGAAGAAGAAGATGTAAGAACCATGGGAAGAACTGCTATGGGAGTAAGAGCTATAAATCTTGCAAAAGATGATAGAGTTGTTGCTATGGATCTTGCACATGATGATATGTATGTTCTTGTTATTTCAGAACAAGGATTTGGTAAGAAAACACCTTTAAGTGAATATAGAACTCAAATAAGAGGTGGTAAAGGAATATTAACATTTAATATTCGTGAAAAGACAGGAGATATAGTAACAGCTAAAGTAGTAAAAGAAAAAGATGAGATAATGATGATATCTTTAAATGGAACTATAATAAGATTAAAAGCTGAGGAAATATCTACTATGGGTAGAAACACTCAAGGGGTAACTCTTATGAAGATGAAAGATGATAGAGTAGTTGCTGTAGCAAAATATGTGGATGAAGTAAAAAAATAAGGAAATACTGTTTAAAACTAGGGAAATATTGTTAATACCTAGTTTTAACTTTACTTATTTATAGAAATAGTATAAAATCATATAGTAATGAATGTAAAACTATAAAATAAACAAAAGAAAAGATAAGGGTGATTAATATGTCTTTAAATATAGATTCAAGTTTTAATAAAGATGAAAAAAAATGGGTTTTTAAGCCAGAGGGAGATTTAGATATCTATACTTCAAGTCAGTTTAAAGAAGAAGTAATCCAAAGATTGGATGAAAAGGAAACTGATATAATAGTAGATGGTGAAAAACTTGAATATGTAGATAGTACAGGTCTTGGAGCACTTATAAGTATTCTTAGAACTATGAAGGAAAGTGAGAAAAAGATATATATAGATAATGTCAAACCAAATATAAGAAAAATCTTTGATATTACCAATTTAGATAAGATGTTTATCTTTAGAGGTGAAGAGTGATGAATGATATAATAGAATTAAAAATACCAAGTAAATTAGACTATATAAGTCTTATAAGACTTACTGCATCATCTATTGCTAATAGTATAAAATTAAATGTAGATGAAATAGAGGATATAAAGGTATGTATAAGTGAAGCTTGTATAAATGTATTAAATTTTAGCCATACAAAAGAAATAAATATACAATTTCAATTGGAAGATGAAAAAATATCTATAAGTATAAATGATGTTTTAGAAGATATACCAAAAGACAAGGAAAATGAAAAACAGGGTAATATGGGACTTTTAATAATAAATTCTTTAATGGATAAAGTAGAATTTAAAAACGATAAAATTACTATGATAAAATATATATAATAAAGGATGGTAGTTAAATGAAGATAAAGAACTACTATAAAAAAGAAACAGATAAAAATACTGAAAAACAAAAAATAAAAGCTCTTTTTAAGGAATATGAAGAAAGTGGAGATCAAGAGATAAGGGAATACTTAATAGAAAAACATCTTTATATAGCAGAAATCTTATCTAAAAAATATGCTAATAGGGGTATAGACTATGATGATATATACCAAATTGCATCTATTGGACTTATATTTGCTGTAGATAGATTTAAGGTTGACAAAGGATTTGAATTTTCAAGCTTTGCAACTCCTACTATTATAGGAGAAATAAAAAAACATTTTAGAGACAAGGGATGGACTATTAGAGTACCTAGAAGAATTCAAGAATTATCTAAAAAGGTAAATAACTCAAAAGTTCACTTAAGTCAAACGCTTCAAAGAGTACCTACTGTTAGTGATATAGCAGAATATTTAGAAGCTACAGAAGAGGAAATCTTAGAAGCTATGGAAGCAAGTAAGGTATATGCACCTCAATCTTTAGATATAACATTTGATTCTAGTGGTGATGATAAAGATATTAACTTAGCTGATTTAATAGGAGAAGAAGACTACTACTTTGATAAAGTTGAAAATAGTGATTTTCTTATTAAAACTATGAAGGGTTTAAATGATGTAGAAAAACAAATAATAATAGAAAGATACTTTAATAAAAAGACTCAAGTATCAATTGCTAAGGATCTATATATATCACAAATGACAGTTTCTAGGATAGAAAAAAGAGTGCTTGAAAAACTTAAAAGAGAAGCAGAAAAAAATACAATAGTATAAGTAAAAGTTAAAAAGTTGGACAGATTTTAAAATCTGTCCAACTTTTTTGGTTTTTAAGTTCTTTTTAAAAAAATAAGATAATAATATATTATAAATATATAAGTTTTAAAGATAAATAAAAAATCGTTTTCCTATTGACAATTTCAATAGAGTAAGTTATTATATACTTAATGCATGATGCATCAAACATTATGTATTAAATTAAAGGAGGAATTATAAATGGATTACATGAACTTACAAAAATACCCTGCAGAACCTTTCAAAATTAAAAGTGTTGAACCAGTTAGCATGATCTCAAGAGAAGAAAGAGAAAAGGCTATGAAAGAAGCTGGATACAATACTTTCAACTTAAAATCTAGAGATTGCTATATTGACTTACTTACAGACTCAGGAACAAATGCCATGAGTGATAAACAATGGGCTGGAATGATGATAGGTGATGAAGCTTATGCTGGAAGTGACAACTGGATATTCTTAGAGTCAACTATAAAAGAATTATTTGGTTTTAAACATGTAGTACCTACTCACCAAGGACGTGGGGCAGAAAATATTCTTTCATCTATAGCTATAAAAGAAGGACAGTATGTCCCGGGAAATATGTATTTTACAACTACTAGGTTCCATCAAGAGAAAAATGGTGGTATTTTTGTAGACGTTGTTAGAGATGAAGCTCATGATGCTGCAAAAAATATACCTTTTAAAGGTAATATTGATGTAAGCAAGATTCAAAAGATAATAGATGAACATGGTGCAGATCAAATAGCTTATATATCATTGGCTGTTACAGTAAACCTAGCTGGAGGCCAACCAGTTTCTATGCAAAACATGAAAGATGTTCGTGCATTAGCTGATAAACATGGTATAAAAGTATTCTTTGATGCTACTCGTTGTGTTGAAAATGCTTATTATATAAAAGAACAAGAAGAAGGATATGCTGATAAAACAATCCAAGAAATAGTTCATGAAATGTTTTCTTATTCTGATGGAGCTACCATGAGTGGTAAAAAAGATGGTATAGTAAATATAGGTGGATTCTTAGCTATAAATGATGATGATCTATTTGGAGAGGCTAAAGAGATAGTTGTAGTTTACGAAGGAATGCCTTCATACGGTGGAATGACAGGAAGAGATATGCAGGCTATAGCTATTGGTTTTAGAGAAGCTATGCAGTTTGAATATATAGAACACAGAATAAAACAAATAAGATACTTAGCGGATAGACTACTAGAAGCTGGTGTACCTATAGTTGAACCAGTTGGTGGTCACGCAGTATTTTTAGATGCTAGAAGATTTTGTCCTCATTTAGATCAAGAACAATATCCAGCTCAATCCCTAGCTGCTTCACTTTATATTGATTCTGGTGTAAGATCAATGGAGAGGGGTATAGTTTCTGCAGGTCGTGATGTTGAGACAGGTGAAAACCATAAACCAGCACTAGAGACAGTTAGACTTACTATTCCAAGAAGGGTTTACACATACAAACATATGGATGTAGTAGCTGACTCAGTAATAAACTTATACAAACATAAAGAAGATATAAGACCTCTTAAGTTTGTATATGAACCAAAACAACTTAGATTCTTTACTGCTAAGTTTGAATATGCAGATAAATAAGATATAATAAAAATACATATATTGTGGAGCTTACATGCTCCACAATATATATAAGAAGATACCGTATTAAAGCGTTGAAATATCAAAAGAAAAGTTTAAATTGTAAACAGCTGATTATATTACTTTGTTAATTTTACTGGCTAACATAGATAGGTACATATAAAGGAGGAGAAATCAAATTGTCAAAGAATAGGCAACTAAGGCAACCAAGTACGAAAGAAGCACTTACAATAATGGGCTTAGTTATTTTAGCAATACTTATTTCATTAAGAATATCTCTAGCATTAGTACCAGCACTTATATTTGGATCAATAGTGGCTACCCTTGGTGCATTTTACTTGGGAGGTAAATGGGAAGAGATACAAGAAGGAATAATCGACGGTATTAGAAATGGTCTAGGAGCAATACTAATATTAATGATAATAGGAACTGTTATAGGAACATGGATCCTAGGTGGTACTATTCAAACTTTAATCTATTATGGATTAAAAATATTAAAACCACAAATTTTCCTACCAGCTGGATTTATCCTATGTTCTATAATATCTATATTAATTGGAAGTTCATTTGGTACTATAGCTACTATGGGAATAGTACTTATGGGAGTTAGTGAAGGATTAGGGGTTCCACCAGCTATGACTGCAGGTGTTGTTGTGGCAGGATCATTATTTGGAGATAAGATTTCACCTATGTCTGATTCAACTAACTTAACGGCTGCAATGACTAGAACACCTTTATTTTCACATATTAAATCTATGTTATATGTTTCAGGCCCAGCTGTGATTATAAGTCTTGTTATTTATTATTTCCTTGGGAAAGCAAATATAGCTCAAACAGTTGATTTAACTACAGTAGAAGAATTACTTACTACATTGGATGCTAACTTTAATATTTCATTACTGACCCTAGCTCCAGCTGTTGTTGTAATAGCTCTTTTAGCTATGAAAATGCCAGCCCTTATAGCATTAACCATAAGTGCTCTTTCAGCAGCTATATTTGCAATGATTACCCAAGGGGTAGGTCTTGCTGACGTAGTAAATGTAATGGCAAGTGGATATAAACCAGACATAGGTTTAGAGATGTTAGATAACTTGCTAGCACAAGGTGGAGTATCGTCTATGATGGAAACAGTTTCAATAATTATGATGGGAACTGCCATGGGAGGTATATTAGAAAAATTTGGAGTATTACAAGCTTTACTTGATTCATTGATGAAACGTATCAAAAAACCACGTGATCTTATACTTGCATCAATGGTAGGAGGATATTTAATGTTATTGGCTACTGGTGAGATGATGGTGTCAATAATAGTACCTGGTAGAACTTTAGAACCTGCCTATAGAAGAATGAACATAAATACTAATGTTCTTTCAAGAAGCTTGGAGACTTCAGCTACTTTAGCTTGTGGTGTATTACCATGGGGAGTTGCTGCTGTATATGCAAGAGGAGTTCTTGGTGTTGGATTTGAATATGTTAAATATTGTTATCTTCCTTTCTTTGCACCTATTATAGCTATAGTATTTGCCTTTATTGGATTTGCAACTTTCTCATCAGATGAGGAAGAAAAATTACAAGAAGATGTAATAATACAACATGAGTAATAGTAGGATAAGAAAGCATTTAAAAAATATTAAAATAAAATCTTATATAAGGGATTCTTGGGGGATATTACAAGAGTATGGTTATAATCAAAATGACGTGTTAAATTGTTCATTGGGTGTAAATCCATATGGAAGTTCTGATATTACAAAAAGTCAAAAAAAGATAGATTGGGATATGGTGTCTGCATATCCCAATCCAAGTTATAAAAGATTAAAAGAAGCAGTTACTAATTACTGGAGTGAAATATCAGATCTTAAAAATTCTGAAATTTTCTTTGGAACTGGATCTATGGGTATATTAAATATTTTAACTAAATTATTCATG
>NZ_JBQDAA010000024.1:0-19402 GCF_052089545.1 Tissierella sp.
AGGCTGGTATTGACCTATGGAGTTTTCAAAAGCTTACAGAAACATTTCAAAACTTAAATGAAAAGTATGATATGACTATTGTTATCATATCCCACCAAGAGCGTATTTTAAAACTGGCAGATGAAGTTATACTAGTTAAAGATGGTGGAATAAGTGAAATAACTGGACAAGAAAAGATTTTAGATGAAATAAAGCATTTAGATGACAAATGTCGTTGTAAAAGTGCTTGTGAGATAGGAGGTAAATCAAATGACATTGAGTGTATTAGATAAAAAAATATTAGAAGAAGTTGCAGATTTACATGAGGTGCCTCAAGGGGCCTATAATATAAGAAAAAATGGTGCAGGTGCTGGGAGAAACACTACAGCCAATATAGATATAATAACTAAGGAAGATAAGCCTGGGATAGATGTAGTAATAAAGCCTGGAACTAAGGGTGAAAGTGTCCACATACCGGTTATTCTTTCCCAAAGTTTTGATGATATGGTTTATAATACCTTTGAAGTTGGTGAGGATTCAGATGTCTTGATAGTTGCAGGATGCGGGATTCATAATACTACTAGCAAAAAGGCCCAACATGATGGGATCCATACCTTTTATGTTCGTAAAGGTGCAAGGATGAAGTATGTAGAAAAACACTATGGTGAAGGAGATGGAAGTGGGGAAAGAGTTTTAAATCCTCAAACCATTATAGAGGTTGAAGAAGGTGGACTAGCTGAAATAGAGATGGTTCAGATAAAAGGAGTAGATAGGACTAAGAGAGATACTGATGTAGTTCTTCATAAAGACGCTAGGTTAATCGTAACAGAAAGGCTTCTTACAGATAGGGATCAAGAAGCTGAGTCAAATATCTTAGTTGATCTAAGGGGGGAAAACTCTACAGCCCAAATCATTTCAAGATCTGTTGCCCAAGATGACTCTAAACAAGTCTTCCATTTAACTATGAGAGGATATGCTGAGTGTAGGGGTCATATACAATGTGATTCAATCATAATGGACAATGGACAGGTATCTTCAGTTCCTGAAGTTAGCGCCTTTCATTCAAATGCAGCTCTTATACACGAGGCTACTATTGGAAGGATTGCATCTGACCAACTTACTAAGCTTATGACTTTAGGACTGACTGAAGAAGAAGCAGAAGATACAATATTACAAGGATTTTTAAAGTAGGAAAAATATAAATGGTGGGGAGATAAGAGTATGGAAAATAAAGTAAAAGTATCAGTTATTCAAGATTCACCAGTGTTATTTGATCTTGAAGCGACTATGGAAAAAACTATTGAACTAACTAAAAAGGCAGCTAGTCAAGGATCAAAACTTGTAGTTTTTCCTGAGAGTTTTATACCTTGCTATCCTAGGGGACTTACCTTTGGTATGGTTATAGGAAGTAGAACAAAGGAAGGAAGAGAAGACTATCAAAGATACTATGATAATTCTGTAGCTGTTCCTGGTCCAGAAATAGATAGATTAGCAGAACTATCTAAGGAGTTAGATATCTATATATCTATAGGAGTTACTGAAAAAAATGGACATGGCCTAGATGGAACACTCCATTGCACAAACCTATTCTTTGGACCAGAGGGATATTTAGGAAGACATAGAAAATTAAAGCCTACAGCTGGAGAAAGAGTTATATGGGGTGAAGATGATGGGTCTACCCTTACAGTAGTAGATACTCCTTATGGTAAGATGGGTTCACTTATATGTTGGGAAAACTATATGCCCCTAGCTAGGATGGCTATGTATCTTAAGGGAGTAAATCTATATATAGTACCAACAGCAGATCAAAGGGAAGTTTACCAAGCAACCCTTAGACATATTGCCTTTGAAGGAAGATGTTTTGTAATTATGAGCAACCAATATGTAGAAAAGTCAATGTATCCAACTGACTTAAAATACTATTCTGATCTTGAAAACGAACCTGAAGTTATGAGTAGGGGAGGAAGCTGTATTATAAATCCTTATGGGGAATATGTGGCAGGTCCCTTATTTGATGAAGCTGGAATACTAACAGCTGAAATAGACTTGGATGAAATAGTACAATCAAAGTTTGACTGGGACCCAGTAGGCCACTATAACAGACCAGAAATATTTGACTTTAAGGTAAATGAGAAATAAAAGATAGAATGAATATAGGATATAAAAATAGCACCCATAATAGGTGCTATTTTTGTGCCTAAACTTATGAAGGACCTCAACTCTGTCATCCTGAGTGAAACGAAGGATCTTAGGACCAAAAGAAAGATTCTTCGGCAGGCTCCCCTAAAGGGACTAGGGAAAACCATCCGTCGCAGAATGACAGACATAGAAGACTGCAACCCTGTTATCCTGAATGAACATATGAAGGACCTCAACTCTGTCATCCTGAGTGAAACGAAGGATCTTAGGTCTAGAAGAAAGATTCTTCGCTCAGCTCAGAATGACAGACACAAAGGTAGACAAGCTTCTCTGATATTTGAAGTAAAGCTTTTAATTCTGTCATCCTGAGTGAAACGAAGGACCTTAGGACCAAAAGAAAGATTCTTCGCTACACTCAGAATGACAGGAAAGCAGACTCCAACTCTGTCATCCTGAGTGAAACGAAGGACCTTAGGACCAAAAGAAAGATTCTTCGCTACACTCAGAATGACAAAAATCAATAAATATAGGCTTTATACTTATAAACTTGATATATACTCTCTTTTAAGGATACAATAAGAGTAGAAACTTATACAAAAAGGAGGGACTTATCTTGATTATAGGTCTTGATATGGGAGGGACCCATATAGATGGAGTTATAATAAAAGATGATAGGGTAATAAAAACTATTAAAAAGCCTACAGATAAAAGTGATTTATTTACTTCTATTTGGACGGCTTTAAAAGAGTTGTTAGAAGATCAAAATAAAGATCATATCCAAAGGATAAATCTTTCTACTACTATATCTACAAATGCTATTGTAGAAGATAAGACGTCTAAGGTAGGTATGGTTATTCAATCGGGGCCAGGCTTAAAAAGCGACTTATCTTGCGGTGATGAAAATGCTTTTATTTCTGGATATGTAGACCATAGGGGTGTAGTAGTTAAGGAAATAGATATGGAAGAGATATCCCAGGCTAGAAAAGAGTTTAAAGATGGAGCTATAGAAGCCTGTGCTGTAGTTAGTAAGTTTTCTACTAGAAACCCAGAAAATGAGTTTAAAATTGGTGAACTTTTAAAGGAAGACTTTGAACAAGTAACGCTAGGACACAGTATGTCAGGTAAGCTTAATTTTCCAAGAAGAGTTTTTACTTCATATTTAAACTCAGCTGTCCATAGTACCTTTAAAGACTTTGCAGAAAATATAAAAAAGTCTTTAGAAAGAGAGGGAATTCATGCACCTATATTTATCTTAAAAGCTGATGGTGGAACTATGGATCTTAAAACTGCTAGGGATAGGCCGGTTGAAACTATACTTTCAGGGCCAGCTGCAAGTTTTACTGGGATAAGTTCCTTGCTTGATACAAAGGAAGATTCTATTTTACTAGATGTGGGAGGTACGACTACAGATATATTTTTCTTGGTAGATGGGGTGCCACTATTTGAGCCCTTAGGTGCTAAGATTTCAAAATATAAGACCCTTGTTAGGGCTATCTATAGTGTATCAATAGGTTTGGGTGGTGATAGTTCTATAAGTATAGAAGATAAAGACATACAAATAGGCCCTAAGAGAAAAGGTAGGCCTTATGCCTTTGGGGGACCCCTCCCTACGCCTACAGATGCTATGATACACCTAGGTTTGATAAAGGAACAAGGTGATGATTCTAAAAAAAGGGCAGGAGAAGCTATGAAGATTTTGGCAGATCCTTTAAATATAAGTTCTAAGGAGATAGCAGAAAAGATACTTGACCAGATGGGTGATATGATAAAGGATAAAACAGATAGCCTACTTGTAGGGATAAATAGTAAACCTGTATATACGGTTAAAGAACTACTTCATGGTAAAAAGATAAGACCAGAGTCTATATATATAATAGGTGGTCCTGCCAACCTACTAGCCCCTATACTAGAGGAAAAATATAAACTACCAGTTTCTTATCCAAAGAACTATCAAGTTGCAAATGCAGTGGGAGCAGCTCTTGCCAAGCCTACTATAGAGATAACAATGCTAGTAGATACAGCCCAGGGTATATTATCAGTTTCTGAACTAGGTATATATGAAAAAATTCCTAAGGGCTATTCTTTAGAGGAAGCTAAAAAAAGGGCTAAAGAGCTGCTGAAGGATGCTGTTATATCTATGGGGACTAAGGAAGAAAATATAGAAAGTGAAATAATAGAAGCTAGCAGTTTTAACATGGTAGGAGGGTTTTTTACAAAGGGAAAAAACATTAGAGTCAAAGCACAAATAAAACCTGGACATATTTTAAAACTAAGGAGTGGTGATTATGAAGGCTAAGAATAAATTAGGATTGGTATTTTTTCCTGCTTTTGATTGGGCTATTAGTCCAACTCATCCAGAGAGGGAGGAAAGGCTCCTTTATACCCAGGATCAAATCTTTGAAGAAGGAATAGAGGATATAGAAGGCATAGAAATGTTTAACCCTATTATAGCTACTGAAAAGGATATACAAAGGGTGCATTTTTGCGTTCCAGATGTTATGTCTAGATTAACTGAATCACACTTTATTTCAGTTGGAGGTGCTATTAAGGCTTCCCAAGCTGTGATGGAAGGTGAAGTCGATAAATCCTTTGCTTTAATTAGACCACCAGGCCACCATGCTCATAGGGTTGTATATGGGGATAGAGGGTTTTGCGTAGTAAATGTTGAAGCAGTCATGCTTGAGAGAATGAGGGAGGAGTTTGGGCCTCTCAAGGTAGCTATAGTTGATACAGATTGCCACCATGGTGATGGAACCGAAGATATTTATTGGAATGACCCAGATACCTTGTTTATATCCTTTCATCAAGACGGAAGAACTCTCTTTCCTGGAACTGGCTTTATAGATGATCTTGGAGGTCCTTCAGCCTATGGATACAATGTAAATATTCCTCTACCGCCTCATACTGGGGAAGAAGGATTTTTATATGTTCTAGAAAATGTTGTTATGCCAATATTAGATGATTATAAGCCAGATATTATAATTAACTCTGCAGGACAAGATAACCACTATACAGATCCTATAACTAATATGAACTTTACAGCCCAGGGCTATGCTAAGCTTAACCATATACTGGATCCAGATATAGCTGTTTTAGAGGGAGGCTATTCTATAGAAGGGGCCCTTCCCTATATGAACCTAGGTATTATACTTGCTATGGCTGGGCTAGACTATTCTAATGTATATGAACCAGACTATGATAAGGAAAAGTTAAAACAATCTAAGGATATTGCTGAACATATTAAAAGGGTATCAGAAGTGGTTTTAAATAAATGGAAGAATAAAGATAAATTAGCCAAAGAAAAATTTAAGGGAGTAGAAATAGTTCAAAAATCCAAGCAAATCTACTATGACACAGATGGTATATTAGAAAACCAAGTACAGCATTTTAAGAGATGTGATAAATGCTCTGGTATAAACTGGATCGAGTCAAAAGCTGACAATGGTTACAATATACTTGCTATAACCATACCAAGGGATGGATGTTCTTCTTGTGTAGATGAGGGATATAGCATGTATAAAAATGGAGATAGCAAATTTACTAATATATATCTTCAAGATAAGGCAAATGATAAATATTTAAAAGGGTAAATGTTAAAGAAGGTTAAATATAAGTATAAATACAAACATATAATATATAAATTACAATAAAAAAGATGAAACTCTTTCCAGAGTTTCATCTTTTTAAGTATTTTAACTAGGTTAATTATTTAGATTATTAGTTATTTCGTATTCTTCAGCCTTTTTTGTATACCACTCTTGGAAAGCTGGTTCCATTTTTTCTTCTGATATTACAACTTTTATAGTGTCTTTAATATCTTCTAAACTTTGTACTTCTTCTTCTTTTTTCTCATTAACCACTATGACATGGTAACCATGTTCAGTTTTAATAGGTTCACTTATTTCTCCAACTTCTAGGTCAAAAGCTGCTTTGTCAAATTCTTCTACCATTTGACCTCTACCAAAGAATCCTAGATTTCCGCCTTGATCTTTAGTCCCAGTATCCTCAGAGTGTTCCTTTGCAAGTTCTCCAATATCTTCTCCATCATCTAGTTTTTTCTTTATATCTTTAGCTAAGTCTTCATCTTTTACAAGTACATGGCTAGCATTTACTTGTTCTTTTTGAGTGAATTTATCTTTATTTTTTTCATAATACTCTTTAATTTCATCATCAGTAACTTTTACATCATCACCTAAAAGTTTTTCAATAGAAAGTTTTTCTTCTATCTGATCTTTAATATCTTCTTCTGTTAGATTAGAAGCTGCCATAGCTTGTTCTAGTCCTTCTTTTCCGCCATATTGTTCAGCCATAAGGTCAAACTCTTCATCTATTTCTTTAGAATCTACTTTTATATCTTCTTTTTCTATCTCTAATTCAATTATTTTTTCACTGATTAGTGAATTTAAAGTTGGTTCTCCATATTGTCTAGCCATTGCCTCATTTAATTCATCACGAGTTATTTCTACATCATCAACTTTTCCTACAACTTCCTTATCTCCACCACTATCACATGCAGTAAGTGCTAAAGAGAAAAGTAAAATAGCCATTAGTGCTATATATTTTCCTTTTCTTAAAAACTTCATATAATCATTACCCCTTTATTATTTATTTAGATTTAATATTAGTAAATCTTTACCTTATATATAAATATAACACAAATGAGAAGATTAATTGTGTTATATTTATGTAAAATTGTTTTTATTATCTAGTTTATCTCTTTATAAACTTGAATACTTCTCCTACTATAAGCGGTATAAATGCAAATGTAAGAACTATTCTCCAATCTTCAAAACCCATAGGGAAGGTATCAAATATAGGTTGTAAAAATGGTATATATATTACTGCAATTGTTAGTGCAAATGAAAAGAGAGTTCCATATACTAAACTCTTATTTGAAAATAGTCCTATTTCAAATATAGTATGAGTTCGAGATCTAGTAGAATATGATCTTAAAAGTTCTGCAAGTATAAGCGTTGTAAATGCTATTGTACGAGCTTCTTCAATCCTTTCTGGATAGAAGTTTAGTGCAATTAAATAAGCTGAAAGTGTAGCTCCTCCTATAGCAATACTTTGAACTATTATTCTACTTACAATACTTTTGTTTAAAAGAGGTTCTTTAGGATCTCTTGGTTTCTTTTCCATAACATCAGGATCCCCTTTTTCCATCCCTAGTGCCAAGGCTGGGAAACTATCTGTCACTAGATTTAGCCATAATAGTTGTATAGGTAAAAGTGGAACAGGTAGTCCTGCAAGTATACTTGTAAATATAAGCAGTATCTCACCAATATTACATGAAAGTAAGAAGTAAACAAATTTTCTTATATTATCATATATAACTCTTCCTTCTTCAACAGCAGAAACTATACTAGAGAAGTTATCATCTGTAAGTATAAGTTCAGCTGTATTTTTAGCAACGTCTGTACCTGTTATACCCATTGATACTCCAATGTCAGCCTTTTTAAGTGCTGGTGCATCATTTACACCGTCACCTGTCATTGCTGCAACATTCCCATTTGCTTTTAAGGCTTCAACAATTCTAACTTTATGGTCAGGTGAAACTCTTGCAAATACTTTTGTAAATTTAACTTTCTTTTGAAGTTCTTTATCATCTAAACTATCTAAATCTTTACCAGTTATTGCTTCAGATTCTTTTTCAGCCATACCCAGTTGTTTTGCTATTGCGAAAGCTGTCTCTTTATAATCACCTGTTATCATGATAGTTTTAACTCCAGCTTTTTTACATTTTTCTATAGCATCTTTTGCTTCAGGTCTTGCAGGGTCTATCATTCCAACAAGTCCTACAAAGGTCATCTTGCTTTCAATATCTTCTTTTTTAAAGTCTCTAGGTAGTGCCGGATAATCTTTATATGCAAAAGCAAGTACTCTTAAAGCATCTTTTGAAAACTTACTATTCATATCCAGGGCTTCTTTTTTCAGCTTAGAATCAAATGGTACTGGCCTACCCTTTATACTTATATGTGAACATTTATCTATTATTATATCTGGAGCACCTTTTGTAAATGAGACTATCTTTTCTGGCAAATATTTCTCATGGAAAGTAGTCATCATTTTTCTATCACTATCAAAAGGAATCTCTTCAACTCTAGGATATTTTTTATTGATACCTTTTTTACTTATCCCAGCTTTTGTTCCAAGTGTTATAAGTGAACCTTCTGTTGGATCTCCTATAACCTTATAAGAGTTTTCTGTTTTTTCTATTTCAGCATCATTTGCAAGTGTTGCAATAGATACTAGTGTTTTTAAATCTGGTATAGAACTATAATCTATATTTTTATCATCTAATTTAAAGTCACCTTCAGGTGAATAACCAGTTCCAGATACATCAAATACTGTTTTATCTGCATATGCTTTTACTACTGTCATTTCGTTTTGAGTTAAGGTTCCTGTTTTATCAGAACATATTACAGTAGTAGACCCTAGAGTCTCAACGGCAAGAAGTTTTTTAACTATAGCATGTCGCTTTACCATTCTATTCATCCCAAGTGCTAAAACTATAGTAACTATAGCTGGAAGTCCCTCGGGAATAGCTGCAACTGCAAGTGATATTGAGATCATAAGCATATCCAAAACACCTTCACCTTGCAAGAGACCTACTCCAAAAACTATGGCACATATTATTATGGTCGTGATACCTAGAACTTTTCCAAGGCCATTTAGTTGCTTTTGTAGAGGTGTTATCTCCCCATCAGAAGTTTGTATAGCAGTAGCTATCCTACCTATTTCAGTATCATGAGATGTGGCAACAACTACTGCCTTTGCCCTACCATAGGTTATAACTGTACTCATATAGCCCATGTTTTTTCTATCACCTAAAGATACTTCACTAGAATACTGTTCATTACTATCTTTTTCTACTGGTACTGACTCTCCTGTAAGAGAGGCTTCTTCTACTTTTAAGTTAGAACTTTCAATAAATCTTAAATCAGCAGGTATAATATCACCTGCATCAAGAAGTACTATATCTCCCGGAACTAGAGTACTTGCTTTTACAGTTGATGTTTTTCCATTCCTTATAACTTTAGCTGTGGGAGAAGACATCTTTTTTAATGCATCTAAACTTTTTTCCGCCTTACCTTCTTGATAAACACCTAAAAATGCATTTAATACAACTATAGCTATTATAACTATAGCATCAGTACTTTCGCCTACAAAAACTGATATGATTGCAGCGGCAATAAGTATAAGCACTAAAAAGTCTGCAAACTGTGCAAGAACTCTAGAAAGTAAACTTTTCTTTTTTTCTTCTTTTAATGTGTTTGGACCATGCTTTTCAATGAGGGTATCTACTCTCTTTGTAGATAGCCCTTCTTCTAAATCTGTTTGAAGTTTCTTTAGTAGATTTTCTTTATCTTCCATATACCATTTCATCCTGTATCCTCCTTTGTTAAGATAGTATTACCATTTTAGAGATTTAAAAACAAAAAAGACCCTTGTTTAGAGTACTTAACTAAACAAAGGTCTTGCTTCCTATAGTAGGTAATTAGCCGGGACTTTTCCGTATTGACGACTAACTAATTTGTAAGCTACTCCCCTTCATATCTAAACATAGTATATACTAAAAAAAATATAATATCAATCAAAATAAACTAATAATATAAATTAAATAAGATGAAGAAAGAAGAAGGCCTGTAAGCCTTCCAATTTTTTTATGAAATATTCCTGGTAGTATAAATATAATCATAAATAAGAGGGCAACCGGTATATCCATATTGATACTTGAAGGCATTACTATAAGACCAGTAGGATTTACAATAGCTGAGACTCCAATAACTAGTGTTATATTTAATATATTGGCCCCAATTATATTACTAACAGATATATCTGGCTTATATTTTAAGGTAGCACTTAAAGAAGCAGTAAGTTCAGGTAGGGATGTTCCAAGTGCCAGGAGTGTAAGACTTATAACTTTTTTAGGGATTCTAAATAAGTTTGCTATTTCTACACCTGTATTTACTAATATATCAGCTCCATATATGATTAGAAATCCGCCAACTAAAAATTTGAATATATTTACTCCCAAATTTACTCCTATCTTTTGCAAGTCTATTTTTTTACGAGGCTTTTTACTTTTATTTGGGTTATAAAAATTTAATAGCATAAAAGGAATAGTTAAAAGAATGAGTATAAAACCTTCTCCTTTAGATATGAGTCCATCTGATGCAAAAAAATAAAACAAAGACATAAAAATAAGCATCATAAAGGCCTTATTATCAAACTTAGAGTCTTCTATTTTTATAGGTCTAATAATGACACAAATAGAGATGACAATAGCTATATTACAAATAATAGAACCCATTGCGTTACCAATGGCCATTTCTGAAAAGCCATCTTTACTTGCTAGGGTAGATACAAAAAACTCTGGAAGAGCTGTAGCAAAGCTTATAAGTGTTGCACCTATAAGTCCCATAGATGCTCCAGTTAGCTCGCCAAGCCATATAGCAGAATCTACAAACCAGTCTCCACCTTTTAAAATCATAATAAGACCTGCAGCAAATAAAATATATATCAAATAGTTAGCCATACTACTCCTCCTAAATCATGAAAGAAACCTGCCTATATATATTTATATAAAAAAATAGTTTTTTTATGACTTAATCAAGGAGGAAAAGCTATTATTAATTGACATAAGACTTATATTAATAGATAATTCAAAGGTAAGTATTAGATTGGGAGGAAGGATATAATGGGAATTAAATTTTGTTCACTATCAAGCGGTAGTAGTGGCAATTGTCAATATATAGAAACAGATAGTTCAAAGATTATAGTAGATAGTGGTTTTAGTGGTAAGAGGACTAAGGAGCTTTTAAACTCAATAGATGTAGATCCAAAAGATTTAGATGCTATACTTGTAACCCATGAACATCTAGATCATATAAAGGGTGTTGGTGTATTATCTAGAAGATATGACCTACCTATATATGCAAATGGACAAACATGGTCAGGTATGGAAACAAAGATTGGTGATATAAAGGAAAAGAATATAAAAATATTTTCTACAGAAAAGTTTTTTGACCTTAAAGATTTAAGTATTTATCCAATAACAACATTTCATGATGCTAATGAACCTGTAGGATACATATTATTCTATAAGGGAGTAAAGATAAGTATAATAACAGATACAGGATTTATCAGTAAAAATATAGTAGAAAAGGTAAAGGATTCTGATTTATACTTTTTAGAATCAAACCATGATGAGTTTATGTTAAAGGAAGGACTTTATCCATGGCACTTAAAAAGAAGGATACTAAGTTCAAAGGGGCATCTTTCAAATGAAGATGCAGGAAATACACTTACAAGGATACTTAAAGGTGAGGGTGAAAAGGTTATACTTGCCCACTTAAGTAAAGACAATAATGTACCTGAACTTGCTATGGATACGGTTACAGATATTTTAACAAAGGGAGGTTTGGATGTAAAAAAGGATATAGACCTTGGACTTTCATTTAGAGATAAGACGACTTGTGTTTATAAATTTTAAGAGGTGAGATTATGAAAGACTACAATTATGGTAATCCAAATAGAAGACCTAGAAGGGGTATATTTTCCTATCTTATAGTAGCTATAATAGCTGCCATTATAGGAGGAATAATAGCCACTTATATAGCACCAAACTTCTTATATGGCAAGCTAATACCAGTACCTGAAATATATAAAATAGGTAAGAATACAAATACAGGACCTAATATTGAAATCACTCCAAGAGATGATATAGGAGCAGTTTCAGCTGTTGCTAGAAAGGCAATGAGTTCAGTTGTTGGAATTACAACAGTTGTTATACAAAAAGAATGGTTTTGGGAAAGGCCTACAGAAGGTGTAGGTTCTGGAGTTATAGTAGCTAGTGATGGATATATATTAACAAATTCACATGTTATAGGAAATGGGAAAGCTAAGGAAATAAAGGTTTTATTTGAAAATGGAGACAATTTGGATGGAAAAGTTTTATGGTTTGATCAAACCCTTGATTTAGCACTTGTAAAGGTCAATAAAAGTGGCCTACCAGTAGTAGAACTTGGAGACTCTGAAAACCTGGAAGTAGGGGAACTTTCTGTAGCTATAGGAAACCCTTTGGGGCTAGAGTTTCAAAGGTCAGTAACATCTGGAGTAATTTCAGGCCTTAATAGGTCAGTACAATTAGATGAATATAATATGATAGAAGATCTTATCCAAACTGATGCTTCTATAAATCCTGGAAATAGTGGAGGACCTCTTTTAAATGCAAAAGGTGAGGTTATAGGGATAAATACAGCTAAGATTAAATCTGGAGAGGGCTTAGGTTTTTCAATACCTATAAATCTTGTAAAACCTATAATAGCTGAAGTTATAAATAAAGGGAAATTTAACAATGTAAACATAGGATTTAGAGGAGTAGAGGTGGAAATCTATGAAAGACAAACTGGCTCGGACTTAGGAGTTGAAAATGGTATTGTTTTATTAGAAATAATTCCAAAGTCAGCAGCTCAAAAATCAGATCTAAAAGCATTAGATGTTTTAACATCAATAAATGGGAAAAAATTAGATTCTATGTCTTCTTTAAAAAAAGAACTATATAGATATAAAAAAGGTGATAAGGCAATTTTATCTATAATAAGAAATGGAAAGAAAAAAGAGATAGAGATAAAATTTTAGGAGGAATATATGAGAATTCTACTGACAAATGACGATGGAATAATGGCAGAAGGGATACAGGTTTTAGCAAAAGAGTTAGAAAAGGAACATGAAGTTATAATAATAGCACCAGATAGTGAAAGAAGTGCTCAAAGCCAGGCTATAACTATATCCAGTCCTCTAACAGTAAAAGAAATACACTTTGAAGGACTTAGATGTAAATCCTATAGCGTTTCGGGAACACCTGCAGACTGTGTAAGAGTAGGCTTTGACAAACTTATAAAAGACGAAGTAGATATGGTAGTATCTGGTACAAATAGAGGCTTAAATGCCGGTATGGATATACTTTATTCAGGAACTGTTTCAGCTGCAATAGAGGCAAATATGTATAAGAAACCATCTCTTGCAGTTTCTGCAAAGGTAAAGGATGGGAAATGCAGATTTGATTTAGCAGCCGAGTATGCTTGCAAGGTAATAGAAAAAACAAAGGACCAACACAAGTATTCAAATCTACTTTTAAATGTAAATGTACCTTTTATAGAAAAGCCAAAAGGGATGAAGGTATGTAGAATAGGTGATCAAATGCTTGACTACTATGAAATGAAAACTTCTAAAGAGGGAAAAGTTACTTTGGAAGTTGAAGGTAGAAACAAAATAGAGTATAAAAGAGGAACAGATAGATATTTTTTAAATGATGGATATATTACAATAACGCCTCTACACTATGACCTAACAAATTTTGAGTTATTAGATAGGGTAGATGAATGGATGACTGAATCTTAATAGTATTATCATAAGTTTAAAATCTTTCAGCTAGGGTAAAACATTTATAAGCGAACACGAAAGGATGATGAATATGGTAAAGACAAGAAAAGGCATAGTAACTATGGGAGGTAATCCTTTAACTCTAGAAGGTGAAGAGATAAAAGTAGGAGATACAGCACCAAAATTTACAGCTTCTAATAACGATTTATCAGAGTTTTCATCGGAAAGTTTACAAGGTAAAGTAAGAGTATTTTCAGTTGTACCTTCTTTAGATACTAAGGTATGTCAAATTCAAACTAACAGATTTAATAAAGAGGCAGCAAATCTTGATGGAGTAGAGGTTGTAACTATATCAGTAGATCTACCATTTGCACAAGCTAGGTTCAAGGAAGAAAATGATATAGAAGATATAAGCTTAGTATCAGACTACAAAGACCGAGACTTTGGTGAAAAATATGGGTTTTTACTAGAGGAAAATAAACTTTTAAGTAGAGGTATTGTAGTTGTAGGTAAGGACAATAAAGTAAAGTATGTAGAGTATGTAAAAGAAGTTACTGATGAGCCCGACTATGAAAAAGCTTTAGAAGAGATTAAAAAATTAGTATAATAATAAATAGTAAATATACAAACAGTTAAAAGAGTGAATAAGGATAATCCTTATTCACTTTTTTAATGCTGATTTTTAATAAAGATACAAAAAAATATAAAATTCGACAAGATGCAACTCATACAAAAGTATAAGTTGCAACTCGCCATAATATATTATATAATATATTATGGCGAAAGAGATGTTTTCAATAGGTATATATAAACTAGAGAGGAATGGAGCTATGATTGTATATGAAAATATAAGTAAAAAATATAATGATTTAACAGTTGTAAACAATATAAGTTTAAAAATCAATGAAGGAGAATTTGTAGTATTGATAGGGCCTTCTGGTTGTGGGAAAACGACTACTTTAAAGATGATAAATAAACTTATCGAGATGAATTCAGGAAATATATATGTTGAAGGTCAAAACATCAACGACCTTGATACTGTTGAACTAAGAAGAAAGATTGGATATGTTATACAGCAGATTGGTTTATTTCCAAATATGACTATAGAAGAAAATATATCAATTGTTCCTAAATTATTAAAATGGAGCAAGGAAGAATGTAATAAAAGAGTACGTGAACTCTTAAAACTAGTAGATATGTCTTATGAAGAAAATGCTCATAAATATCCAAATGAATTAAGTGGTGGACAGCAACAAAGGATTGGAGTACTAAGAGCTCTTGCAGCAGAACCTCCAATAATATTGATGGACGAGCCCTTTGGAGCATTAGACCCTATAACTAGGGACAATTTACAAGATGAATTAAAGATTTTACAGAAAAAACTAAAAAAGACTATAATATTTGTAACCCATGACATGGATGAAGCAGTAAAGATGGCAGATAAGATTGTATTTATGTCAGATGGAAAGATTATTCAAGTAGGTTCTCCAGAAGAAATACTTCAAAATCCGGCTAATTCTATAATTAGTAACTTTATGGGAAAATTATCTAATACAACAAATAGTGATAACTTAACTTGTGAAGATGTAATGAAAAGAAGAGTATTAGTTATAGAAGAAAGCAAAAAAACTCTTGAAAGTATTCAGCTTATGAAAAAAAGAGAACTAAACTCGGCAGTTGTGGTAGATAAAGATGATAAATATAAAGGCGTAGTTACGATTGAAAAGATAAACAGTCATGGTAAGCCTGGTGAGGAAGTTTCAAAGATAATTGATAAGAATGTTCCTACTGTACTTAAGGATTCTAATGCTAAAGAGGCAATAGAGAAGTTATATGAAATTGATGCAGATTTTGTTATTGTTTTAAATGAGGATGAAACAGTAGCTGGTATAATTACAAGAACTAGTATGACAAAAGCCTTAGCTAGTGTTGTATGGGGTGAAGCCAATTGAATATCCTAGATTTTTTTGATATGTATGGAGAAAAACTAGTAAATGCAGTATTAGTCCACTTACAGTATGTATTTATCTCTGTAAGTATTGGCTTTGTAATAGCGCTTATACTTGGAATAATCTTATCTAGAGTACCTGGAATTTCTAATATAGCAATTCCTATTTTAGGCATATTTCAAACTATACCAGGACTTGTATTTATAGGAATATTATTTATGTTTTTAGGAATAAGAGATCTAACTATTATAATAGCACTTTCGATTTATTCCTTGTTTCCAATTCTTAAAAACACATATACCGGTATTATAAATGTAGATGAAAGTTTAAAGGAAGCAGCTCGTGGTTGTGGTATGACTGATTTTCAAATTCTTTATAAAGTAGAACTTCCACTAGCTATGAACTCTATAATCAGTGGATTAAGAATGTCTACAATCTATACAGTCAGCTGGGCAGTATTAGCTGCTATGATAGGTCTTGGAGGTCTTGGAGAATTTATTTATCGTGGGATAGATACAAACAATAATGTACTTATAATAGGTGGAGCTATTCCATCAGCAATTATAGCTATATTGCTTGGACTCCTAATTGATTTTGTAGAAAAAAGAATTACTCCGCGCGGTTTGAAGGAGGGAAGATAATATGGAAATGAGATTTGTCTTGGAACATTTATATTTGGTTAGTATGGCTAGTATATTTACGGTTATTATTGGTTTGTTATTAGGAATTGTTGCCTATATATACAAACCAATAAGCTCTATTGTTCTATGGATGGTAGATATTTTTCAAACTATACCCATACTAGCTCTTTTAGGTGCAATTATGCTTCTATTTGGAGCGTCAAGTACAACGGTAATAATAGGAATAGTAATATATTCTCTTCTTCCTATAGTTAGAAACACATATGTAGGACTTAATAGTATAAGTCCGGCTATAAAAGAAGCAGCAAAGGGAATGGGAATGACAAAAATTCAAAGACTTATTTATGTGGAACTTCAGTTAGCTTTTCCTATGATATTTACGGGTATTAGAATAGCTATAGTAACATCTATCGGAACAGCCGTATTTGGTGCTGTTGTAGGTGGAGGCGGGCTCGGTTCTACAATTAATAGAGCTATATTGATCCAGGATATGTCAACCCTACTTCAAGCTACTTTAGTACTGATGGTTATGGCTATGGTATTTGATTTTGGAATGGCCTATATTGAAAATAGATTAAAGGGTAGTGTAAAAACTAATTAATAATAAAGGAGATGTGTCATGTTTAATTATAAAAAGGGGATTTCATTAAGTGTAGTATTAGTATTATTAGTAGGAATATTAGCAGGCTGTGGTGGAAACGATGATAGTAAGGAAATTGTACTATTAGAAGGACAATTTGCTGAAATAGATATAATAATGCATGCTCTTGGAGATGTATTAGAAGAGAAAACTGATTTAAAGGTAAAATACCATGATTCAATGAACACAGTAGCTGCAGGTGATGCTATGGAAAGAGACGAAGTTGATATATATGTAAGTTATGATGGAACACTTTTAACTACCATACTAGGACATGACCCAAGTGATGTTCCAGAAGGAGAAGAACTATTTGAATTTACAAAAGAAAAAGGAAGTGAAGAAAAAGGACTTACCTTATTAGAAAAGTTTGGATTTGAAAACACCTATGCTCTTGCAGTAAAAGATGAATTTGGAGAAGAAAATAATATTCAAACAATAAGTGATTTAAAACCATATACTGAAGACTTAATATTTGGAGCAGAGCATGAGTTTTTTGATGAAGAAGGAACTATGCGTTTTAAACCTTTCAACAAACATTATGATATAGAGTGGCAAGATAGTAAATCACTAGATATAGGATTGAAATATGCAGCAATAGATAATGAAAATATAGATGTAACAATGGTTTATTCTACAGATGGATTAAACAAAAAGTCAGAGCTTAAGGTATTAGAAGATGATCTTGCTTTCTTCCCAGAATACTATGCTGCATTTTTAATGAGAGATACCTTATTTGAGGAATATGAAGAAGAAGCTCCACAATTAGAAGAAATATTAAAGGCCTTTACTGGTACCTTAGATAATGAAAAAATGGCAGCTATGAACTATGATGTAGATTCTGGGGATAAGACAGTACAGGAAGTAGTAGATGAATTCTTAGAAGAAGAAGGACTATTAGAAAAAGAATATTAAAAAGATCTTCATAAAAGGATGAATAAATATAATGGAAAAAAACAAGCTAGATTCAATTGCTAGAATGACACCAGAAATTAGAGATGTAGTAGAGTTTGAATCAAAGCAAATGAAAGAATTATTAAAAATGGAGTCTATAGATCCCCAAGATCAAGAAGCCTATATACTAACAAGAAAGTATTGGAATGAAGGTGGACCTAAGCTTAAAAAAATAGTGGATGAAAATATAAGAGGACCTCATGGAGATATTTTATTTAGGCTTTACTATCCAAATGAGACGGAGAAAAATAGGTGTATATTATTTATTCATGGCGGGGGGTTTGTAGTAGGAAATATAGATACCCATGATGGAATAATGAGAAGGCTTTCTATAGAAACTGGCGCAGTAGTAGTAGGGATTGATTATAAATTAGCTCCACAATTTAAATTTCCAGTTCCTATTGAAGAATGTATTTTTTTAATTCATCATTTAAGAGAAAATGCTGATAAATATAAAATCGATAAAGATGATATAACATTGGCTGGGGATTCAGCAGGTGCTTATTTAAGTCTTGCTACTGCTATAAATATGAGGGATAAAGAAAAAGATATATCATTTATAAAATCTTTACTACTATATTATGGATCCTTCGGACTAGCAGATTCTATGTCTAAAAGATTGTATGGTGGGTATTGGGATGGTTTAACTATAGAAGCGCTTGATGGATATAGTGATGTATTTACAAAAGAAGAAGATAAAAACAATCCTTATAGAATTTTATTTGATTCTGATTTAACCTTTGGCATACCACCGACATATATAATGGCTTGTGAATTGGATCCCTTGCTAGATGATAGTAAACTCTTATACGAAATTTTAAAAGAACATGGAATGAAAACAGAGTTAAATATAGTAGATGGGGTTATACATGGTTTTCTACATTATAGTAAAAAACTACCCCAATCTCTGGAAACCATAAAGGATTCGGCTAGATTTTATAAAACAAATAAATAATAGATTTATATAGAAAAATAGTATCCTATTTCTACTAGTAGAAATAGGATACTATTTTTCTTCTTTTATAAAAGAGTGTATTGTATCAATAATATTTGTAGCTCCAATTGCAAGGATTATGTCATCCTTTTTAAAATCCATATAAGGACCAGGAGATAGTATTAGACCATCATCTCTTCTAATTCCAACGATAGTAGCTCCAGTGTTTTGCAAAACTTGGAGTCTGAAATAGTTTTACCAATTAAGTGAGAGTTACTGTTTAACTTTACCTCTATTGGATTTATTGGATTAGTGTTTTTAAGCTTATCTGAATAATCTATTATTTTATTAGTTTTATCATTTATTTGTTTTTCTATTTTTTCCTTTTCTTGTTTTAATAAATTTATATCTTTTCTCAATGAAGTTATAGATTCCTTATCGTGATACTTTTCTATAAAGGAATATGATCTTTCAAGAGACTTTATATATACTCCGCTTCCATGTTTAACTTCTACTACGTCCATATCTCTAAGGAGGGCCACAGCCCTTCTAATAGTTTCAGGAGATACATTATACTCTCCTGCTAAAACAGACCTCCCATAAAGCTTTTTAGACTGCTTGAATTCTTCGTTAAAGATTCTAGTAGCAAGATCTAAAGCGATTTTTTTATACATAGGTAAACTTGCCTTTTCAATAATTATCACCTCCTTTATCTATTATAACAATTAACCTGAATTATTCACGAAACTTTAACCTAGCCAAAAAATTAATTATTTAA
>NZ_JBQDAA010000025.1:0-18607 GCF_052089545.1 Tissierella sp.
CTTTATAGTTTCAGCACTAATGATATTTTTCCCACAAGTAGCACTGTTTTCTAGAAACCTATTATATTAATGGAAGGAGGATTTTAAAATGAAAAAAAGAATAACGACTTTAGTCTTATTACTTGCTCTTACAATGGTAATTGCATCTGGATGTTCTGGAACACCAGAGGCAAGTGAACAAACTGTTTGGAGATTTGGACACGAAGAGACTGTTGGAGCAATTCAAGATATATATGCCCATGAGTTTAAAAGACTTGTTGAAGAAAGAACAGACGGAGATATAACTGTAGAAATCTATAGAACTGGTGAAATAGGCGGAGTTATGGACTACTTAGAGTTCCAACAAGGTGGACTTCTTGACTTTTCCATAGTAAACCCTGGTACGAGTTCAACAACAGTTCCAGAAAACAACGTTTTTTACAATCACTTTTTACTTCCTGAGGAAGACGAACAAATACAAGAACTACTTAGAACAAGTAAAGGTGTAGAGATGTTGAATGAAATAAATGAAGAAAATGAATTAAAGGTATTAGACTGGTTTTATGAAGGTTGGAATGCATGGACAGCTGATAAGCCTATAAGAAGTCCTGAAGACTTTGAAGGGGTTAGTATAAGAACTATGGCTTCCCCACTTATAGTATCAAGCTATCAAGCATACAATGCAAACCCTACACCAATGCCTTACATGGAAGTTTATACAGGACTGCAACTTAAGCAAATAGATGCACAAGTAAACCCAGTATTTGCAATCCAAGAGATGGGATTCTATGAGGTACAAGATTATTTAATAAATGCTAGACAGGACGGATTCGTAGCTGCACTTGTTACACAACCTGACTTCTATGATCAACTAGACCCAGAAATGCAAAAGATGGTAGATGAAATAGCATACGAATTAAATGATTTTATAATTGAAGAACAAGCTGAACTAAATGAAAAGAGACTAGAAATGATAAAAGAGTCTAGTGATATTGAAATAATTGAACTTACTCCAGAAGAAAGAGACGTATTTAGAGAAGCTAGTGGTCCAGCTAGAGAAGTATATAGAAACTCAGTTGGAGACAAGGGTAAGGAAATATTAGAAATAATAAGAGAAGATTCAGCTAGAATTAGTGAAGAAGGCAACAAATAATAATTTATTATAAATTTCAAGGACACTATAAATTATAAAAGGAGTGGAATATATGTTAGAATTTAGTAAAGAAGAGTATCAAGCCAGAGTTGCTAATACAAAAGCAAAGATGGAGGAAAGAGGCATTGATGTAATGCTTGTTACAGATCCAGCAAACATGAACTATCTTACTGGTTACAACGCTTGGTCATTTTATGTACATCAAATGGTGGTAGTATCATTAGAGCATGAAGAGCCAATATGGATAGGAAGATTTATGGATGCTATAGCAGCTAGAAAGACTGCATGGTTAGATCATGACAATATCTTAGCATATAGTGATAAATACGTACAAAGTCATGAAAGACATCCTATGGATTTTGTAGCGGATGTACTTAAGGAAAAAGGACTTGGAAAGAAGAATATTGCAGTAGAAATGGATAACTATTACTTTACAGCTCAATGCTATATGAGCTTACAAAAAGGTCTTCCAAATGCAAAATTTGAAGATGCTAAAGAACTAGTAAACTGGGTTAGAATTATAAAATCTGACATGGAAATAAGATATATGAAGCGTGCTGGAAAGATAATGGAAAAAGGTATGGGAGATGCCATAGATTTCCTAAATGTAGGAGTTAGAAAAAATGATATGGCAGCTGAAATCTATCGTACATTTACTGAAGGAACAAAAGAGTTTGGTGGAGACTATACTTCTATAGTTCCATTAATGCCAACAGGAGTAGATGCAGGAGCGTGTCACTTAACTTGGACAGATGAAAAATATAAAGATGGAGATATAGTAATCTTTGAACTTGCTGGATGTTACCAAAGATACCATTCACCAATGTCTAGAACTATCTCTCTTGGAAAACCAACTAAGAAGTTAGATGATACAGTTAAGATTACACTTGAAGGATTAAACAAGGTAATAGACTTTGCTAAGCCAGGAGTAACAGCTGAAGAAGTAGAAGCTGTATGGGCTAACAATCTAAAGAAATATGATATGTTTAAAGAGTCAAGAATAGGTTACTCAACAGGACTTAACTACCCACCTGACTGGGGTGAAGGTACAGTTAGTTTCAGACCTGGAGATAAAACAGTACTAAAGGAAAATATGACTATTCATATAATTCCAGGAATGTACTATGAAGACTTTGGAGTAGAAATAAGTGAAGCTTTACACATAACTAAAGACGGAGCAAAACCTTTAGCTGACTTTGAAAGAAAACTATTTGTAAAATAAGAATATAAAATCAAATCATAATAATAAGACATAAGAAAGGTGCTAGCACCTTTCTTTTTGTTCTATAAGGAGTTGTTATAGAATATGAAATCTAATAATACAATTAAAAATAAAGGTAAAATTATTAATATGGGTAGTTTACTAATACTGGGAAGTAGTATTTTATGGGGAACAGCTTTACTATATAGTCAGTACATACTAGATAATGGTATAGACTCTAAAGATCTAGTATCCTTAAAGATGTTATTTGGTTTTGTAACTATGTTTATATATATATTATATAAGGATAGGAGTCTACTGAAAATTGATAGAAGGGGACTAGGATATGCAGCAGTTATTGGTCTTGTCTGTCATGCCTTATACAATCTCTTTATGTTTGAAGCTATCGAAAGAACAACCATATCAACTACAGTTACTTTATTATATACATCTCCAATTTTTGTAGCCATAATATCACGTATCTTATTTAAAGAAAAAATAACGACTAAAAAGATGTTTGCATTAATATTTGCAGTTATAGGATCGTGGCTTACTGTAACAAGTGGAAGTTTTAAATCCTTAAGCTTCAACACTGTTGGTGTGTTTTATGGTCTAGGGGCAGGTCTTTTTTATGGTACCATGACTATAATAAATAAATTTATAGTTAATGATTATAAAGGAACTACTCTGCTCACATATACACTTGGATTTGCATTTATATTTTCTCTTGCTTTTTCAAATCCGTTAGCAATTTTACATATAGAATTTAATCCATTAGTATATATATTTGTAATTATGCTTGGAGTATTTTCCACAGCTATTAGTTATTTAATATATTTAAAGGGTTTATCTCTTGGTGTAGAATCTAGCAAGGCTGCAATAATTGCAACATTTGAAGTGCCAGTTTCTATAGTGGGATCAGTTCTTATATTTGGTCAAAAATTATCTTTAGTAGAAGCGATTGGAGTATTATTAGTTGTGACTTCTATAATTATAATAAATGAAAAGAAAGCACGAGATGATGTTTTAGAGGATGAAAAACAAGAAGATATAGAAAACAAAGAACAATTAGAAATGAAGCAAAATAATATTTAAAAAATATTTTTCTAATATTGGGAAAATTATATTATAGTAAACTGTGACAAGTTACTCTTTAAATCTTAATGCCATAGCTATATTTTGTGAATTGGAGAATATTCTTTAAGATACAAGGGCTACAATTACTTTATATAGGGGTTGTTTTTAATATGAAATACGATAAAACTAAAGATAAAGAAAAGAATATTAAGAAAGGTAGCTTATTGATATTGGCAAGTAGCATCTTATGGGGAACAGCTTTACTATATACCCAGTACATACTAGATAATGGTATAGATGCTAAAGATCTAGTATCTTTAAAGATGTTATTTGGTTTTTTAACTATGTTTATATATATCTTATATAAGGATAGGAGTCTACTGAAAATTGATCGAAGAGGCCTAGGCTATGCAGCAATTATTGGTCTTGTCTGCCACGCATTATTTAATCTTTTTGTTTTTAAGGCTATTGAGGAAACAAGTATAGCAACTTCGGTTACCTTATTATATACATCGCCAATTTTGGTAACTATAATATCGCGCATCCTATTTAAGGAAAAGATAACGACTAAAAAAATGACTGCATTGATACTCGCAGTGATTGGAGCATGGATCACTGTAACAGGTGGAAGTTTTAAATCTTTAAATTTTAATATAATTGGTATATTTTATGGATTAGGGTCAAGTTTATTTTTTGGAACAATGGCTATAATAAATAAATTTATAGTTGATGATTATGAAGAAATTACTTTACTGACATACACACTTGGATTTGCATTTGTATTTTCTCTTGCTTTCTCAAGTCCTTTTGCTGTCTTAAATATAGAGTTTAGTCCATTAGTATATTTGTTTGTAATTATGCTTGGGGTTCTGCCGACAGCAGTAAGTCATTTATTGTATCTAAAGGGGTTATATTTTGGAGTAGAATCTAGTAAGGCATCAATAATATCAACCTTTGAAGTTCCAGTTTCTATAGTGGGATCATTCTTGATTTTTGGACAAAGTTTATCTATAATAGAAATTATAGGGGTATTATTAGTATTTATTTCAATATTTATAATAAATGAAAAGACTGTAAAGGACAAGATTTCAGAAAATAAAGAACAAATAGATATATATTAAAATAATATTTTAGAAATGAGGATTTTAAATATGAAGCCAATTATTGGAATTACTTCCAACTATAGTTATGACGATAAAGCGCCTATGAAACAAGGCATAGGTGCACCAGAACAAGAGTGGCAAGTTCTTGCTGACGATTATATAGCCGCTGTTGTTAGAGGCGGGGGTATACCCTTCATAATCCCTCTTATAGATGATATAAAATTAGTAGAAGAGATTTTAGAGCGAATAGATGGGCTTATTTTAACTGGAGGAAATGATATTAACCCAAAATTCTTTGATGAAAGAGCAGTAGCTGAAACAGGTTTTGTTATCACAGAGCGTGATAAGCAAGATATATTTTGCGCAAAACATATTATTGAAAAAACTAATAAACCACTTTTAGGAGTATGCCGTGGAATGCAGATAATGAATGTAGCTTTTGGTGGCAATATGTATCAAGATTTAGTCAAAAACGACTTTCAATCACATTCTTTATCAAAACTTAAAAGACATGAAGGAACTCATGATATATTTATTGAAAAGGATAGTTTGCTTGAAAAAATTGTAGATACTAAAAGTTTAAGGGTAAATTCATTTCATCATCAAGGAGTAAAAGATATAGCTTCTAATTTAAAGTCTGTAGCTAGATCAGATGATAGGGTTGTTGAAGCACTAGAACTTAAGGATAATAATGAAAGATTTATTTTAGGTTTACAATGGCATCCTGAAATGATGGCCAGTCACAATGATAAACAACAAGAGATAATTACAAAATTTATTAAAAGTTGCAATGAATAAAATTCATTGCAACTTTTTTGTGATTATGCAATTATATGTATTAAAATTCAAGATGAATGTATATAATTTGTATATAAATAGGTAGGTCACTTCATACAACTTTGCTGGTGAAAATGTTTTCCTAGTATATTATAATATAAGTCACTGACAAAGTTTGAATTATTCTTAAACTTTGTTTTCTAGACGTCAGAATTTTACAACAATATTAATATAACTATTAAAATAAATATCTCTATAAAATGATATTTATTTTAATAGTTATATTAGAACCTGCGTTTGCAGCATAGGTAAAATAATAAAATATTAAAAAGGAGGATTTAAAATGGATTTAATAATGGCATTTACGAATTGGATGTGGGGTTGGCCCTTGGTAATAATAATAATTGCAGTGTCAGTTATATTTTCTTTTAGACTTAAGTTTTTTCAATTTAGAAAATTTGGCTACATAATGAAAAATACTGTAGGTACAATGTTTAGCAAGGAAGAAGCAAGTGGTGAAGGTACTTTAACACCTATTCAAGCTGTATCTTCTGCTTTGGCAGGGACTTTAGGGGTAGGAAATATAGCAGGTGTTGGTGTAGCAATTGCCTTAGGAGGTCCTGGTGCAGTATTTTGGATGTGGGTAGTAGCTGTATTTGCTGCAGTTGCAAAGTATGCAGAGATTGTTTTAGGAATGAAATACAGAGAAAAGGATCCAGAAACTGGAATTTATCGTGGTGGATTTATGTACATGGTCACAAATGGTATGGGTAAGCAGTGGAAATGGCTAGCAGTATTTTGGAGTTTTTTACTATTCTTACAGTTTTCTATAAGTGGAGCTATTCAATCAAACTCCATAGCAGATGTAATGGATGCTTCTTTTGGAATAAAACCTATATACGTAGGAGTAGTATTAGCAGTATTAGCAGGAATAGTTATAATAGGTGGAATAAAAAGAATTGGTGTTTTTGCTGAAAAGGTAGTTCCAACTATGGCTGTATTATATATAGGATTTGGACTTATTATTATATTTACAAATATTGGGGAAGTTCCAGCGGTATTTAAATTGATATTTGGTAGTGCATTTACAGGTATGTCAGCAACTGGTGGATTTGTAGGAGCAACCTTTGCTATAATGATAAGAAATGGATTTTCTAGAGGAGTATACTCATATGAGTCTGGTATGGGTACATCACCAATAGCCCATGCAACAGCTACAACTGATCACCCAGCAAAACAAGGTTTGTGGGGAATATTTGAAGTATTTATAGATACTATAGTAGTTTGTACGATAACTGCCTTAATAATATTAGTTACAGGGGCATGGAAAAGTGGAGAAGTAGGAGCTAGTCTAACAGCCCTAGCTTTTAGAGACGGTTTAGCAGGTCCTGGAGATTTAATAGTTACCTTATCTACTACAGTATTTGCTTTCACTACACTTTTGGTAGCTCAATATTACGCTGAAATAGGTGGGATATATTGCTTTGGTAATAAAATAATAAAACCATTTAGGTATGTATATTTATTAATATTAGTAGGAGGAGCAGTAGGAGGATTAGAAGCTATTTGGGGATTACTAGATACATTTATGGGTATAACTGTTGCAATAAACTTAATTGTTATAACCATATTAAGTAAGGAAGTAGTTGAGCTTACAAACGATTATTTTAATAATCATGTGCGACTAAAAACAAAAGCATAATTAAAAATATATATTATGATGAAAACCTTAATTTTTTAGGAGGAAAGTTTTATGAACATAAAAAAAGAAGTAGCAGAATTAAAGGATGAGTTAATATCTTTAAGAAGAGATTTTCACAAGCATCCTGAACTAGGGTTTGAAGAATTTAGAACAGGAAAAATAGTAGCAAAATATTTAAAAGATTTAGGACTAGAAGTAGAGGAAGGTGTTGCACAAACAGGTGTAGTTGGATTACTTAAGGGTGATAACCCAGGGAAAACACTTATGCTTAGAACTGATATGGATGCACTACCAGTAGAAGAAGAGACAGGTTTAGACTTTGCATCCCTAGAAAAAGGTAAGATGCATGCATGTGGTCATGATGGGCACTTATCTATGATGCTTATTGCAGCAAAGATTTTATCAAAAAAGAAAGACAAAATAAAAGGAAATATAAAATTTGTCTTTCAACCAAATGAAGAAGATGCAGGTGCCCATGTAATGATAGATGAAGGAGTATTAGAAGATCCTAAGGTAGATGCGGCACTTGGAATGCATCTTTGGTCACCTATTGAAAGTGGTAAACTAGGGATAACAGCAGGTCCACTTATGGCATCGAGTTATTACTTCACATTGACTGTAAATGGAATGGGAGGACATGGCGGAGCACCTCATACTGCTATAAATCCTATACTTCCAGGGATAGATATGATGAAAGCCCTGCAAGAGATGGTTGTAAATGAAATAGATGCATTAAAACCTACCATAGTAACCTTTGGAAAGATAAACTCTGGTACATCACCAATAATTATACCAGAAAAGGTAGTAATAGAAGGATCACTTAGATGTCTGCACGATGGTAGCAAAGAAATACAAGAAAGATTTAGAGAAATAGTAGAGGGTATAGCAAAAACAAGTAGAACAAAAGCTAGATTAGAATTCAAATGTGGAAATACTTTATTAAATAATGATGAAGCTATAACAAGTTTAGCTAAAAGAGCAGGAAAAGAAGTTGTAGGGGAGGAAAATATATTAGATACAGATATATCTGTTATGTTAGGAGAAGACTTCTCAGAGTTCTCTAATGAAGTTCCAAGTACATTTATATTTGTAGGAGTTGCTGATGAGAAAAAAGGAACAGACTATCCTCATCACCATCCTAAATTTAATATAGATGAAGACTCACTAGCTTTAGGTGTAGAGATGCATGTTAGATCTGCTTTAGAATATTTATCTTAAAACAAAAGAGGTATTTCATAACTATTAGATTAGTTGTGAAATGCTTCCTTTTTATATAAAGTAAAATTAATTTCAAATAAAATGTATTTCATATATAAAAGGCTTGTAACAATCAAAACTTAGTGGTATAATACTTAAGTATTCCTTGCTCTATAGCATATATAGGGCCGATAGTCCAAAAGGAGGTGAAATTTGTTGAGAAAATATGAAGCAGTATATATATTTTTACCTAGTCTAGAAGAAGAAAAAAGAAATAACTTATTAGATAGATTTAAAGGTATAATTGAAGAAGAAGGTTCCATTTCAAACATTGATGAGTGGGGTAATAGAAAACTTGCTTATTTAATCGATGATATAGGTGAAGGTTATTATGTCTTAATTAACTTTGAGGCTAAACCAGAAGTTATTCAGGAATTAAATAGAATTGCTAAGATTTCTGACAGCATTATGAGACATATGATCATTAAACAAGATGAATAATCTTAAAGGATGGTGTTGAATAAATGAATAATGTTGTATTAATAGGAAGATTAACTCGTGATCCTGAACTAAGATATATTCCAAATTCAGGTCAAGCTGTATCTACTTTTTCATTAGCGATAGATAAAGCTGTATCAAAAGAAAAAAAACAAGAGATGGAGTCTAGAAATCAGCCAACAGCTGACTTCGTAAATATAGTTGTTTGGGGTAGAATGGCCGAGAATTGTGCTAATTACTTAGCAAAAGGTAGACTTGTAGGGGTTCAAGGTAGAATTCAATCAGGTAGCTATGAAGCAAAGGATGGAACTAAAAGATATACTACTGATGTAGTAGCTCAAAATGTAGAGTTTCTTGAATGGGGAGATAAACCTCAAGGAGATTCTGCTTCTAAAGGTTCTGACTTTTCAGATGTACAAGATTTCCATCCAATAGAAAATGATGATATTCCATTTTAGAGGAGGAATGAGAAATGCAAAGAAGATTTAAACCAAGAAAAAAGATTTGTAGTTATTGTTCTAATAAATCAAACACAATAGACTATAAAGATATAAATAAATTAAACAGACATATAACAGATAATGGAAAAATTCTTCCAAGAAGAGTTAACGGAAACTGTTCAAAACATCAAAGAGAACTTACTATAGCTATTAAAAGAGCTAGGCAAGTAGCATTACTTCCATATAGTGCAGAATAAGAGAGGATATTCCTCTCTTTTTTATTTGACTTATTGACCTGAAATATGTATCATTTTAGTAAGAGATTTTAAAACTAAGGGGTGAAATTACCATGAATAAAGAAATAGATGTTATTAAAAATATGAAAACGATAGAGTGGTTAAAAGCTGAGCTTTTGGGCAATATTTCACATTTATATAAAGACATGGCAAATAATGAAAATACCTCTAGAGAAAATTTAGAAGATTTGATTTCAAATATAATACTTGAATCTTATGTTTTGGGTAAAAGACTTGGTATAGATTATAATTCTTTAGATCTAGCTTTAAAAGGAAATATAAAGCTAAATCTAATCCAGGAGCATAAGATTGAAAAATGGTATGGAGATTTGAGTAGTTTAATGGAACATATAGAAACAAGAGAAAATAAGAGGTGATTATTTGAAAGAAGAAGGAATAAATAATTTTTATTTAAAATCATTTATTATAATAATAGTATCTACACTTTTGGCATTATTTGGTTTACATTATATTCAATTTATATTAATACTATTTCCAGTACTTTTTGTTTCTAATATTATAAAAGATGGATTAAATGAAGGTATTACGAATATGATAGTTACTATAATAATAATATCAATTGTAGAGTCTATAAAGATAGGAATATTTTTAGCTATTACTTTTTTACCATTTACAATTATAATATCAACTCTTATAAAAAAGAGGAAAAATAATACTGAAATTCTAGGTTTTTCATCCTTAACATTTTTTGTGTCAATACTTATAATGTTTATTATTATAAATTTACTTGGAATAGATGTAGTAAAATACATAGAGAGCACCTTTAAACAGATTGTAGATATGCAACTTGAAACAATAGAAAATATAGACCTTAGTAATTATGAAATTTTTACAACAAAACAGTTATTAGAAGATACTTATCAATATCTATTGCTTATTATTCCATCCTTGGTTTTAATATTATCTACTCTTGTAAGCTATATAAATTATTTATTATCTAGTATGATATTAAAGCGAGTGGGAATCAATATAGTAAATATATCTAAATTTGCTAAATTTAGACTTCCAAATAATGTTGTACTTGGAACTATAATAATGTTTGGATTAACATTTCTGTCAGGACAGTTAGGATTTACATATTATGAAACTGTATTTATAAATATTGGGGTCCTTATAAGTATGGGTCTTTTTATACAAGGTTTATCTGTAATAGATCATCTTTTAAATAAGTTGAAGCTTAATATTATATTTAAATTGATTTTTTACATAACTTTTATATTTTCTACATCTTTAGTTTCTATTGTGACTATAGTAGGATTGGTAGACCTTATATTTGATTTAAGAAAATTAAGAAAGAAAAAATCCCATTAGGAGGGTATATATGAATAATTTGTTTCACTGGCATGACAATAAGATACAAATGATAGTTTCGGGTGTGTTTGTACTTATAATAACTATATTTGAACCAGTAATCGGTCTTATTGCAGCTTTTGCATTTGCCTATACAATATATTTAAACTTTATAGGGGCAAGTGAAGATAATAAAAGAATAGATAAATATGTAGAAGATCTATCTGAAACTTTTGAATCTGCTACAAAGCATGCCATATTTAATATGCCTTTCCCTTTAGTTATGATAAATAAAAGAGGAAATATTGTATGGTACAATACTCCGTTTTTAGATATGATAGTAGAAAAAGAAATATTAAATGAAAAAATTAGTGATGTAGTACCAAAGCTTAGCTTACCGGATATATTAGAAGGTGATGAAAAAAAGCCTATATCTATAGAATACGATGATAAAGACTATTTAGTACATTTAAATTTTGTAAAGGGTAAGAAAAAGGTTAATGCAACAGATGATGAAAATAATATCATAATGCTATATTGGGTAGAAAACACAGATTTCATTGATTTGAAAAACAAATATGAAGATGAAATTACAGTACTTATGATAGCTTATGTAGACAACTATGATGATGTAAAAAATACAACACCAGATATAAATAGACCTCTTTTATTTGCTGAGATTGATAAAAGAATTAGAGAATACTTTTCTGATTATAATGCATTAGTTAGAAAGTATGAAGATGATAAATATATAATAATATTAAATAATAAGTCATTTAAAAATATAAAAGATAGAAAGTTTGATATATTAGATGAGATGAGGGAGTTAGAATTTGGTAATACTATACCTATAACTCTTAGTATGGGAACATCTGAAAATGGAGAGGACTTTTTAACTTCCTTTAAGGATGCAAGAGCTGCTATTGATATATCCCTAGGTAGGGGTGGAGATCAGGCAGTTATAAATAAAGATGGTAACTTTGAATTCTATGGTGGAAAATCAAAGGCTGTAGAAAAGAGAAATAAGGTAAGAGCAAGAGTTATAGCCTACGCACTAAGACAACTTATAGAACAATCTTCTACAGTATTTGTAATGGGACATAAAAACCCTGATATGGATGCTATAGGTTCAGCTATTGGTGTTCTTAGATGTATTAAAAATAGAAAAAAAGAGGGATACTTAGTACTAAAAGAAGAAAATCCTTCTATAAAAAATTTACTTCAAAAATTAAAATTAGAACAACCAGAACTTTTAAAAAATATAATAACGCCTGATGAGGCGGAAGATAAAATAGATGAAGATTCACTTTTAATTTTAGTTGATAACCATAAACCAAGTTTTACTGAAAGTCCTAAACTGGTAGAACTAGCTAAGAAGATTGTAATAATAGACCATCATAGAAGAGGAACCGAATTTGTAGAAAATCCAGTACTGACTTATTTAGAACCTTATGCATCTTCAGCTAGTGAACTAGTAACTGAAGTTTTAACCTATATGAGTGATGATATAAATCTTACTAAATTTGAAGCAGAAGCTCTTCTTGCAGGTATTACAGTAGATACTAAAAACTTTAGTTTTCAAACTGGTGTAAGAACATTTGAGGCAGCTTCTATTCTTAAAAGATCAGGGGCTGATTCTACAAATGTAAGGCAACTTTTCAGAGATGATTATAATACATTTGTAAATCGTGCTGATGTTATAAGCTCATCAAAAATAGTATTTGACAAAATTGCCATAGGAAGACTTAAAGAAGAGGTAGATAGTAGCATACTTATAGCTGCCCAGTCTGCCAATGAGCTATTGGATATAAATGGAGTCGAAGCTTCTTTTGTATTAACTCCATCAGACGATAGGGTTCATATATCAGGAAGAAGTCTTGGAAATATTTCAGTACAACTTATAATGGAATCTTTACAAGGTGGAGGACACTTAACAAGTGCAGCAACTCAGCTTGATAGTACCAGTTTGGATGAAGCAGAAACAATGTTAATAGATGCAGTAGAAAAATATTTAGGGGAGGCAAAAGAATAATGAAAGTTATATTATTAGAAGACGTAAAAGGATTAGGGAAAAAGGATGAACTTGTAAATGCAAAAACAGGTTATGCTAGAAACTTTTTAATTCCTAAAGGTTCAGCGATAGAAGCAACATCTACTAATTTAAAAAGCTGGAAGAAGGAAATGAAAGAAAAGGAAAAAAGAGAAAAGAAAGAAAAGGCAGAAGCACTAAAGCTTAAAGAAGATATAGAGAAGGTAGTTGTAGAAATGAAATCAAAGGGTGGAGAAGGCGGAAGGCTTTTTGGTTCCATAACAAGTAAAGATATAGGTGAAGCTTTGAAAAAGCAGCACAAAATAGAAGTAGATAAAAGAAAGATAGAATTAAAAGATAATATTAAAACGGGTGGAACAACTGTAGTTGAAGTAAGAGTATATCCAGAGATAACGGCTAGCTTAAAAGTAAATGTTACAGTAGAATAGGATTTGATAATATGGAAAGAGGGATAGGACGTATACCACCTCATAGTATTGAAGCAGAACAGTCAGTTTTAGGTTCTATGATAGTAGATAAAACAGCTATAAATACAGCTGTAGAAATAATTCGTCCAGAAGATTTTTATAAGGAAACAAATGGAGAGATATATGGAGCTATAATAGATTTATTTAATAAAAATGAACCAGTAGATATAATAACTCTTCAAGAAGAGTTAAGGTCAAGAGGAAGCCTAGAAGCTGTAGGGGGAGTTACCTACCTTGCTAATCTTTCTGGTGGTGTTGCAACAACTGCAAATACTGAATATTATTGTAAGATAGTTGATGAAAAATCAACACTTAGAAAGCTTATAGCTTCTAGCAATGAGATTATAGGAAAAGCATATGAAGATAGTGAAGAAGTAAACACTATAATAGAAGTAGCAGAAAAAAATATATTTGATATAACACAAGGAAGCCAAAGAGAAGGATTTGCACCTATAAATGAAGTTCTTTTAGATAGTTTTGCTAAGATTGAAGAGATGGCTGCAAACAAAGGTGGACTTACTGGACTTACGACAGGATTTTTAGATATTGATATGAACCTATCAGGCTTTCAAAAATCCGATTTAGTACTATTAGCTGCACGTCCATCCATGGGAAAAACAGCTCTGGGGATAAACATGGTTACTAATAGTGCTTTAAAAGTTGGAGCAAAGGTAGCAGTATTTTCACTTGAGATGAGTAAAGAACAGCTTGTCCAAAGAATGATTTCGGCTACAGCCCATGTAGATCTTCAAAAGATTATAAGTGGAAGGCTAGATGAAGAAGAGTGGTTAAATATTATAAACTCTATGGGACCACTTTCAGCAGCTGATGTATTTATAGATGATACGGCAGGTATATCTCTTATGGAAATGAAAGCAAAATGTAGACGTCTTAAAATAGAACAAGGACTAGACCTAGTTCTCATAGACTATTTACAGCTTATGCAAATGGAAGGAAGACAAGAAAGTAGACAGCAGGAGATTTCATCTATATCTAGAGGGCTTAAAGCTTTAGCTAAAGAGATGGAATGCCCAGTAGTAGCTCTGTCACAGCTTTCACGTGCACCTGAACTAAGAGCAGACCATAGACCTATACTTTCAGACCTTCGTGAATCTGGAGCTATAGAGCAGGATGCTGATGTTGTTATGTTTTTATATAGGGATGATTATTATAACGAGGATTCAGAACAAAAAAATATTGGAGAACTTATTATAGCTAAACATAGAAACGGACCTACTGGAACTGTAGAACTTGTATTTAAGAAAGAATATACAAAATTCTTAAACAAAGAAAATTTTATAAGTGAATAATTTTTAAAAAATATTTAAAAACAAGAAAATAATTACTTCGGATTCAAAAGAGTCCGAAGTAAATTTTATCTATAGGAGATAAGTATGGAGATAATAGGAAAAAGAATAATAATAAGACCGCTAAAACTTCAAGATGTGTTCGATATGAGAAAATGGGGAAAGCATAAAAATCCTCTTTTAGAAGACTATAATTTCCCTGAGATGACTGATAATCAAATAAAAAAATGGCATAAGATAAAAACTAGATCATTTTTCAATAAATATTTTGGAATAAGCACAAAAGAAGGTAGACTTATTGGTTATATGGGAATGAAGGAGATAAAATCTTTTAAAAAGGAATCTACTTTGGGAATAGTATTGGATCCTAATTTTTTAGATATGGGCTATGGAAGTGAAGTTTTACAATACTTTTTAAAAAGATATTTTACAGATATGCAAATGAAAAGAATGTATTTAGAAGTGGCAGAATTCAATAATAGAGCTTATAGGGTGTATAAAAAAATGGGTTTTAAAAATATAGCTTATTATCTAGAAGAATTTTTTGATGAAGAAATAGATACTACGAGTTCTTATTATAAAGATACTGAATCCTCCTTTGTAATAAGTGATGGAAAAGTATATAATTATATATATAAGATGAAACTTGATAGACAAGTTTTTTTAATGAATAGTTCAAAAAATAAGTAAGATAACGGAGTGAATCATATGAGTTTTGTTTTACAAACTACAGATATGGACTTAGGAGATACTCCTATTGAGAACATATTTATAAATGACTATATGCCTATGGCAAATGGTACCTATGTAAAGGTATATTTACTTGGATATAAATATGCTCATGATAAGGATACAAATATAGAAGTAAACAATAGTACTATTGCAAAACACCTAGACCTTCCCCTAGAAGATGTTTTGAGGTCATGGGATTTTTGGGAAGAAAAAGGAATTATAGAAAAAGTAAGAGAAGAAGGCACGCGCAATGTAAATTATGAAATAAGGTTTTTAAACTTAAAGCAACTTTACATAAAAAATAATATAAACCTTTGGGCAGAAGATAAAAAGGTTGTAAAACCTAAATTAGATGATACAAAAGATTTAGTAGATGCAAATAAAGTACCAGAAATAAACAATATGTTTAACAATATAGACTATATATTGAGAAGGCAAACAGTTCCAAATGAAAAGAAAAAGATTTTAAACTGGATCCATGATTATAATATGAATCCAGATGTTATTGAAAAGGCATTTTACTACTCAATAGAAAGAAGGGGAGTAAATAAACTACCATATATAGAAGCTATAGTAAGAAACTGGTATAATGATGGACTTACAAATATGGAAGCCTTGATGGAACACTTTAAAAAGGAAGATGAAAACTATTATAAGTACCAAAGTGTAATGAAGGCTTTAGGACTTGATAAAAGGCCTGTTAGGGCAGATGAAATAAAGACTATGGATGTATGGTTTAAAAAGTGGGACTTTACACTTGAACTTGTACTTCAGGCATGTGAACAAGATAAGACAGCAAGGCCTAGTGTAAACTATGTAAATGGAATACTAAAATCATGGTATGAAAAAGGTATTAAAACTATTAGTGATATAGAAAGCTTAGATAAAAAGGAAAAGAAGACAAGCACAAAATCTAATAAGGGATCTAATAAAAAAGCACAGGCTAGCGTTACAAGATTTCATAACTTTGAACAAAGAACTGATAAATACTCTTCTGATGAATTAGAAGATATAGCCAGAAGAAAAAGAAATGCTTATAGTCAAAGGGCTAAGGGTGATGCATAGATGTATAAAGATATTTTAAAAGAGATTCATTTAGATTATGAAAAGAAAAGATATGAGGAAGAAAGACTTCAAAGACTTAGGGTTGAGGAAGTATATAGAAAGATACCGGCTATTAAAAGAATTGATGAAGATATATTTAAGATAGGATTAGATATGTCCAAGCACATTATTGGAAACCCTGATACTTATAAGAAGAATATGCAAAAGGCTAAAGAAAAAATAGAAAAATTAAAGATGGAAAAAGCATTTATTCTTACAGAGTCAAATATTCCAAAAGATTATATGGACAAAAACTATTCTTGTAAGATTTGTAAAGATACTGGATACCTGGAAAATGGTAGAAAGTGTAATTGTTTAAAACAAAGGTTAGTTTCTAGGGCATATAAGATGAGCAATATAGAAACAAATTTATTAAAGGATAACTTTAAAAACTTTGATATAAATCTTTTCAAAGATGAACATTTTGAAGGAGAATCTATGACTCCACGTGAAAATATGTTAGATATAATAGGTATATCTGAAGGCTTTATAGCTAACTTTGATGACAATAATGAGGACAATCTACTTTTTTATGGTACAACTGGACTTGGAAAGACCTTTCTTTGCTCCTGTATTGCAAAGGCTCTTTTAGATAAGGATAAGATAGTAGTTTATCAAACTGCCTTTACCATACTTGAGATACTTGAAAGAAAAAGATTTGGAAACAAAAAAAAGGATAGGAACTTTTATGAATACGACTTACTATTTGACTCAGATCTTCTTATAATAGATGATCTAGGAACAGAAGTTACAAATACTTTTACAAATGCTGAAATATTTAATATTGTAAATACAAGAATTATAAAAGGGAAAAAGACAATTATATCTACAAACCTAACTCCCAAAGAAATTTCTGAAATATATACTGATAGGATATTTTCGAGAATACTACAAAGATTTATACCACTAAAGTTCTTTGGTCAAGACTTAAGATGGGAATAAAATAACTTTAAGGAGAAAAAGATGAATCAAAATCAAAGAGGTATAAAAGGATATTTTATAAAAGTATTAAATGGTATGGCACTAGGTCTTTTTGCATCACTTCTTATAGGTCTTATAATAAAGCAAATAGGAACTATATTTGATTTACAAACACTTGTAATTTTTGGTAATACAGCCCAAAGGCTTATGGGTCCTGCTATAGGAGTAGGGGTAGCTTATAGTGTAGGAGCTCCGCCTCTAGGTATATTTGCATCAGTAGTAGTAGGTGCAATAGGAGCAGGTAGTATAATATTTGAAGGCTCTAATGCAATTATAAACATAGGAGAACCAGTAGGGGCATTTATTACATCTCTAATAGCAGCTGAAAGTTCTAAAATTATTTCAGGTAAGACAAAGGTAGATATAGTCTTAGTACCAATAACTGCAATACTTGTAGGTGGATTTATTGGTAAATTTATAGCTCCATATATGACAGGATTTATGGATTATATAGGGAGATTTATTAACATGGCAACTGAACTTCATCCAATACCTATGGGAATTATAATCTCTGTATTTATGGGTATGCTCTTAACACTTCCTATAAGTTCTGCAGCTATAGCTATATCTTTAAAGCTATCTGGTATAGCGGCTGGTGCAAGTGTTGTAGGCTGTGCTGCAAATATGATAGGCTTTGCTGTTATATCATATAAGGAAAATGGATTTGGAGGTTTCTTAGCTCAAGGACTTGGAACTTCTATGCTTCAGGTACCAAATATTATAAAAAATCCTGCTATCTGGATTCCAGCTATACTTTCCTCAGCTATTCTTGGGCCTGTATCTACATATATACTTAAGATGGAAGCAAATATGGCAGGAGCAGGTATGGGTACAAGTGGATTTGTTGGACAGTTTGGAGTAATTGATTCTATGGGATCTTCTGTAGATGTCTTAATTATGATTGCTTTTATGCACTTTATAATGCCAGCTATAATATCTTTTTTAATATATAAATGGATGTATAAAAGAGATTTCATAAGAGATGGAGATATGAAGTTATAAAAAAGTTGTAATAAAAAGCTATGTTAAATAATAAACTATTATTGAACCTATTAATTTACTGTGATATAGTGAATATAAATAAATATATGGTAGAGAGAAGAGATACCACAATTATGCCTTTTAAATGAAAGGCTTAGTTGTGGTATTTTTGTATTTAAAATTAAGGAGGAAAAATTATCTTGAGTTTTGCAGTAAAATCAAAGAATAAAGGCCCTTATGCATTGTAAATA
>NZ_JBQDAA010000026.1:0-12183 GCF_052089545.1 Tissierella sp.
TTTAGTTATTATATTTGAAATAACACCTTTCCTTTTAGCTACAATATTGCTTGGATAATCATTATATTTATCAACTATAGGCATATCTTCTTCTTTAATATCTATAATAAGCTTTACACCTTTAATTTTAGCTTGTATAAAAGAAATATACTTAAAGTTTTCAAGTATTTTATTTTGAACAATTTCTTTATCTATATCTTTTTTAAATTCACCTATTTTTATATCAGAGTTTTCTAGTTCCTTAATTATTTCCTCTTCTGGAATTTGTTCAAGTCCTATTATTTCTATTTTCCAAATGATTGAAGATAATATACTGATTAAAACAAAAAAAACAATTATACCTATCCCAAGTGTTTTTCTTTTCTTAAATTTATCTATAAAAAATGGAAGCCCATTTCTTTCTTTTATTTCTATTTTACATCCTACTTTATTTACTATTTTTTCTAACTCCCTATACCCCAATATAGAGATTGAAGCTTCGATCTCTATATTACTTGTTCTTTTTACATTCCATAGATAAATATCATTTACAAGAGCTAGATTTAAAAGTCTTTCTAAGCTAAGTCCTTTAACCTTTATAATAACATATCCCTTTAAATAATTCCATATTTTTATGGCTAGCATAGAGTCCTCCCTAGTTTGTTATTTCTATTTTTTCTATATTACCATCTATATTAATTTCTTCTATAAATATATTTTTTATTTCTAAAGAATCTCCTGTTATTTTTAATATTCCAATATTTGTATTTACCCTAATAATTTCATTTTTATATTCTATAATACCCTTATGATTTGTAATCTCAACTTTAATGTTTCCAATAACTGTAACTTTAGGTAAGTCTAAAGCTACATCAAGTGGTAATTCTAAGGCGTTTGTAATGTTTAACTTAGCTTTTTTAATGTTTTTCTTCATAAAAATCCCTCCAACTATATATATGTAAAAAAATATTTACTATTACAAAAGAGCCTCTAAAAGTTAAGCAATTGCTTAACTTTTAGAGGCTCTTTTTATATCTACATATTATCTTTTCATGCTTTTTGGTTTATCTAAAATTTCGGAAAATATTATTCCATTTAAAAGATCACTTTTAAATGATGATGCTTTGGGAACTGGGATATCTATTTTTTCACTAGTTTTAACACTTTCTTGTTCATCTAAATCTTTATATTGCTTTTTCCTAATACTTATAGCATTTTCATCATATAAACCTTCTCTTTCTCCATGTTGTTCTATTTTCTTATAACTATCTCTTATTTCTTCATAATCTTTATAACTATCACTTATGTCCTCATACTTTTGGTCCATTTTGTCATATCTTTTTTCATATCTATCTCTATAACCTTGGTAATCTTTCTTATAAGATTCTCCTTCACCAAAAAAGCTTTTCTTCTCTTTTTTTTGTTTGTCTTCCTTTATTTTTTGAGAAATAGTAGGATTTTTATTTATTTCTCTTTTCCCTTTTTCTGGTTCTTTAAACGGCTTATCATTATCCATTTTCCTAAGTTCTTGCATTTTATTTTGTCTTGCTTTTTCAATCTTCTTTTTATCCCTTATACTCTTTAAAAATATATCTATACCTATTACAATTAAGAAAAATATTAAAGAATTCATCTAATCACATCCTACTTCTCGTTTTTATCTTCGTCTGTAATCTTCGAAATTGAACTTCTCATATCAGTATCTGCTAATATGTTTTTCATATTATAATAGTCCATTACTCCCATTTTTCCTTCTCTTAAAGCAGTTGCAAGCGCTAGCGGAACTTCTGCCTCAGCTTCTACAACTTTAGCCCTCATAGATTCAACTTCTGCCTTCATCTCTTGTTCTTTAGCCACAGCCATTGCTCTTCTTTCCTCAGCTTTTGCTTCTGCTATTCTCTTATCAGCTTCCGCTTGGTCCATTTGAAGTCTTGCACCTATATTTCTCCCAACATCAACATCTGCTATATCAATAGAGAGAATCTCAAAGGCTGTTCCAGAATCTAAACCTTTACCCAAGACATTGGTTGAAATACTATCTGGGTTTTCAAGTACATTCTTATGAGTATCAGAACTACCTACTGTAGTTACTATTCCTTCTCCAACCCTAGCTATAATAGTTTCTTCTCCAGCACCTCCTACTAATCTTTCAATATTAGCTCTAACTGTAACCCTAGCTTTTGCTATTACTTCTATACCATCTTTGGATACAGCAGCTATTAAAGGTGTTTCTATAACCTTAGGGTTTACACTTACCTGTACTGCTTCTAACACATTTCTTCCTGCTAAGTCTATAGCAGCAGCTCTATCGAAATCTAGAGGTATTTCTCCCCTTTGAGCGGCTATAAGTGCATCTATTAGAGTATTTACATTTCCTCCCGCCAAATAATGCGCCTCTAGCTCATCAACATGTATATCTAAACCTGCTTTTGTTGCCTTTATCATAGGACTAACTATCCTATTTGGTGCAACCCTTCTAAGTCTCATTCCCATTAAAGTTAATATTTTTATCTTTACTCCAGAGAAAAAAGCAGTTATCCATAAGCCAACTGGAATAAATGTAAAAAATAACATAACTACAATTATAATTGCTATAGCTATAATTATAGGTAAAAAATTTGATATTATATCCATATTAAATCCTCCTAACAAATATTTTTGATCCTTCAACCCTTACAACTTCAATAGATGCTCCAGAAGGAATAAAACCTTCTTCTGATAATGCATCTAACCTTTCTCCTTCTATATTTATAAAACCTGATGGTCGAAGTTCTGTAGCTGCTACTCCTGTCTTTTTCAAATAAGAACCCTTGGATCTAGAAACTATATATTTTTCTTGTTTTTTCTTTTCACCTGTTAATATAAAGGCGTCAAATACTTTACTCCTATATCCAAGTTTAATAAGAACTATAGTTATTATAGTCGTTATTATAATTGCTACACTTAGAGAAATTAGTGCTACATTAAAAGACTCTGTAGCTAAAACTATTCCCACTAGCACTAAGATTATACCACTTATTCCAGGTAATCCAAAGCCTGGAACTATTCCTTCTATCACCATAAGTATAAGTCCAGTTATAAACAGTGCAAGTGAAGTCCAGTTTGAACTTCCTGCTAAAAGATTCCCAGCAAAATATAGTCCAAATCCAAGTACACTTAAAGTGCCTCCAACACCAAATCCTGGAGTCAAAAGTTCAATTATAAGTCCTACAAATGCTATGGTTAAAAGCAAACTACTAAGAGCAGGTGTAGCTATATATTTTGCAAGTTTTACTTGAAGACTTTCTTTATATTTCTTTATATCAGCATTTGCAATATCAAATTTAGACAATATATCATTATAATCATCTGATATATGGTCTGTTATTTCATATTCTAAAGCTTCGCTTGATGTAAGATTTACAAGTTTTCCTTTTTTATTTAGGCCTTCTATCTCAATATCTTTATCAGCCATAGCTTGAATAACTTGCTCATCTCTACCTCTATAAGCAGCAGTATCTCTTAATACAGACCTCCAAAACGAAAGATTTTTTTCTGTATTTGGAATAGTTTCTGCTGATCCGATAGTTGCGTTTGTAGACATTACAACATTCTCACTTGCTATAGTTACAAGGACCCCTGCAGATACAGCTTTGTTATTTACAAATGATATTGTTGGTACGCTTGTAGAAAGTATAGCATCTTTTATTTCAATTGCCTCATCTACCAATCCACCATAGGTATCAACTTCAAATATTATAGCTTTTGGATTATTTTCATTTGCATCTTTTATAGCATCTTTTACAAAGTTTGAAGTAGCTCTATTTATTTCTCCATTTATAGGAACTACATATACCTCATCACTGTTATCATCAGCAAAACCAAAAGATCCTAAAACTAATAAAAATGTAAATATTAATATAAGTATTCTTTTATTTTTCATAAATCCACCTCCACTACATTTATATTTATAAAATATAAATAAATTCTTTCTTTTAAGCATCTCTCTAATATCATTACCCTTTTATTCTATTTTTAATAATAAAAAAGCCTGGAATCTGATCCAGGCTAAGTTAATTTCTTCTTAACTATTTTACCATCTGTTTTGCCTTTTACCTTTGGCATAACAGTTTTCATAACAAGTCCAATATCTTTCATAGAAGATGCTTCCACTTCTTTAATAGTATCATCTACTATTAATTCAACTTCTTCTTCTGTAAGTTGTTTTGGAAGGTATGTCAAAAGAATTTCTATTTCTTTATTAGTTGTATTTATAAGATCTTCTCTATTTCCTTTTTTAAAATCCTTAATAGCAATTCTTTTTTCTTTTAATTGTTTGGAAATTATTTCAACAATTTCGTCTTCTTTAACTTCTCTTCTTTCATCAACTTCAATTTGTTTAATAGCTGCTCTTACCAGGGTTATAGTATTTTTTCTAATAGTATCTTTCTTTTTCATGGAGGTTTTTAAATCTTCCATAAGCTTTTTTTCAAGGGACATACTTTCACCTTCTCGATTAGTATCTTTTTTTATTTTTCCTTTTAGCTTCTTCAGCCTTTTTCTTCTTTTTAACACTAGGTTTCTCATAGTGTTTTCTTTTTCTTGCTTCACCTATTACTCCAGAGCGTGCACACTGTCTTTTAAATCTTTTTAAAGCACTTTCTAGAGATTCACCTTCGCCTAATTTTATTTCTGACATGTATATTTCCCTCCCCTCTACCCATTAGAGTGTTACTATACTATTAACTGGTAGATTCTTCATACTATTTCATTATACATTAAAGTTAAATTTAATTCAAGATTTTTTTAACCTGCTGGCCATAGCATTTGTCTACCACCTATAAGATGAAAATGTATATGATCTACAGTTTGACCTCCATCCCCTTTACAATTGTTGACTATTCTATAGCCATCTTTAAGTCCCATTTCTTTTGCAAGCTTTTTTGCTACTATAAATATCTTGCCAATAAGATGTGCATTTTCTTCGTTTATGTCATCTGCAGAAGCAATATGGTCTTTAGGTATAATTAAAATATGAACTGGTGCTGTGGGATTTATATCATTAAATGCTACTATTTCATCATCCTCATATAAAAACTCACTTTCTATTTCTCCATTTATTATTTTACAAAACAAGCAATCTTTCATCCTTTTTTCCTCCTTATTTTCCTATCAATATTTCTCCATCCTTATCAATTATATCTATCTCTAGGATTTCACCTATTACATCTTTATCAAAATGACTTTTAACTCTTATATAATTTCTAGTATATCCCTCATATATATGATCATTTTTTGAATTTTCTTCTTCAAATAATATATCTAATTTTTTTCCTATAAATCTAGAATTAAACTTATCAGTTAGCTTCTCACTTAACTTTATAAGAGTTTTACTTCTTTCATTTTTAATCTTTCCATTTATTTGTTCTTTTGATTTTGCTGCAGGAGTTCCCTCTCTTGGCGAATATTTAAATACATGTATCTTTGAAAATTCTATCTTTCTTACAAGTTCTAATGTTTCATTAAATTCTTCTTCTGTTTCTCCAGGAAAACCTACTATTATATCTGTAGTCAGACCTGCATCCGGCATAAATCTTCTTATTATATCAGTTTTTTCTTTAAATTCCTCTACTGTATATTTTCTATTCATCCTTTTTAAAACCTCATCCGAACCACTTTGCAGGGATAAATGAAAGTGATCACACACCTTTTTAGTATTAACTATTCTTTTCATAAACTCCTCATCTATTAGGTTTGGCTCTACTGAGCTAAGTCTTATTCTTTGTATTCCCTTTATTTGAGAAATCTTTTCTATAACATCGATAAGAGAAATATTTTTCAAATCTTTTCCATAAGATGCAACGTGGATCCCAGTTAAAACTAATTCTTTAAATCCAACTTTAGAAAGAGTTTCCGCCTCTTCTATTATATCTTCTAACCCTCTACTTCTTATAGGTCCTCTAGCATATGGTATTATACAGTAGGAACAGTATTGATTACATCCATCTTGAATTTTTATATAGGCACGAGTTTTAGAGTTTACATTGTCTATTTCAAGCTTTTCAAAGGATCTATTTTCCTTAATATCTTTTACTATATTTACCTTTTTATTTTCCATTTTAGCCATTTCACATAAATCTACTATTCTATTTCTTTCAGTTGTACCCATTATAACATCTACAACTGGTATGTCTTCTATTTCTTCAGGTGAAACTTGTGAATAACAACCTACTACAGCTATTACAGATTCTTCATTTTGTCTCTTTACTCTTCTTATAAATTGTCTAGATTTTCTATCAGAAAGATTGGTAACTGTGCAAGTGTTTATAACATATATATCAGCTACATCACTATCACTAACTATAGAATAACCCCTATCTTCAAATATTTTTTCCATGGCTCCAGTTTCATATTGGTTTACTTTACAACCTAAAGTATGAAATGCTACTCTTTTCATTAAATCACTCCTATTTCTGAAAACTCATAAAGTATAATAGTAGAAGCAACAAAACCTGCTGTTTCAGTTCTTAAAATTTTAGACCCAAGTGTTACTACTTTTCCACCTATCTCCTTCATAGCCTCTATCTCATCCATTTCGAAACCACCTTCTGGCCCTATAATCAAATTTATTCTTTTTTTATTTTTTGATTTAACCTTTTTTAAAACTTTTCCTATAGAAATATTTTCTTCATCCTCATATGGAATTATAATAGTTTCTTCCGTCTTTAAAATGTTCACCATAGATTTAAAAGTTAAAATATCTTTAACTTCAGGTATGTGGTCTCTTTTTGATTGTTTAGCCGCTTCTTCTGCTATAGTATTCCATCTTTTTAAACGAGCTTTTTTCTTTTTTTCATTATTTATCTTTACTACAGTTCTATGAGTCGAAACAGCATAAAATTTCTTTATACCTATTTCTGTCCCTTTTTGAATTATTAAATCCATTTTACTACCCTTAGCCAATCCTTGGAATAATCTTATTTCCACATCATTTCCTGACAATTCTTCAGATTCTAATATATTTATAATAATAGAATCTTCTAAAAAGGTTATTATCTCTCCTAGATATAGTTTTTCCTGGGAAGATATTTCCATCTTATCCCCTTCACCCATTCTTAAAACATTTTTAATATGATTAAAATCTTTACCTCTTATTTTTATCTCTTTATCCTTTATAGCTTTTTTATTTACAAAAAATCTATGCATTTTACCACCTATCTTTTAATGGATATTATAGCTACCCATTCCCCTTGTGACTTTATTTCTTTTATTTCAAAACTATTATCTTTTAATGCCTGTAAAACTTCATCTTTTTTTTCTAATATTATACCAGAAGATATAAAGATGCCTCCATCTTTCAAATAATTTCTTATACTATCTGTCATAGTAATTATAGCTTCTGCTATTATATTAGCCACAATTAGATCTGCTTCTCCATATAAAACATCTAGCAAGTTTCCCTTTTTAACTTCTATCTTATCTTTTAAATTGTTTTTTAATATATTTTCCTTAGATACCTTTACACAAAGTGGATCTAAGTCTATAGAAGTTACCTTTTTAGCACCAAGCTTTGCACTTGCAATACTTAAAATTCCACTTCCACAACCTATGTCAAAAACTATATCTTCATTTTTCAAATATTTCTCTAATGCTTCTATACAAAGAGACGTTGTTTCATGTGTACCTGTACCAAATGCCATACCAGGGTCTATATCTATTATAATATCTTCATTTTTTCCCTCATATTCTTCCCAAGAAGGTTTTATAACTATATTTTCACCAATTTTAAAAGTTTTGAAATATTTTTTCCAATTATTTATATAATCTTCATCTTCTATTTCTTTAGTAGTGATTTTTCCAAGTTCTTTTTCTTCTATATTTTCTTTCAAAAATGATAATATACTATTCACATCGTCCGCTTGTGAAAAGTAAGCTTTTATCTTTATATCATCTAAGTTTAAACTTTCTATGTCAATGTCTAAAAAATCCCAATCCTTTTTTCTATTAGATAAATCTATTAAATCATTTGCATCTTCTATATCTAAGCCACTTGCCCCAGCATCATAAAATATACTCGAAACTATTTCTTCATCATCTTTAGATATAACAGTATCTACTTCTATCCATTTCATCACTAAACACTTCCTATTTTTATATTATCTTAATTATATCTTAAAAAAAGTTTATTTTCTAGCTTAAAAAAACTATCCCCTCATAAGAGGCGATAGTTTTATTTAAATACATCTTTAACCTTATCAAAAAATCCTTTTTTGTGTTTATGAAGTTCTTCTCCCATACCATTAGAAAATTCTAATAATAATTCTTCTTGTTTTTTATTTATAGACTTTGGAACTTGGACTACAACAGTAAAGTATAAATCTCCCTTTCCTCCACCTCTTAAATTTGGTACTCCCTTGTTTTTAAGTTTAAACCTAGTATTAGTTTGAGTTCCTTTAGGAAGATCGAATTTTTCAATTCCTTCTAAAGTTGGAACTTCTATTTGAGAACCAAGAACTGCTTCTGGAAAAGTAATAGGTATTTCTACAAATATATTATTTCTTTCCCTCTTAAATATAGGATCTTCTCCTACGCTTATATATATATATAAATCTCCTGGAGGTCCACCTTTTTCTCCTGCTTCACCCTCACCTCTCATAGATATAACTGAATCGTTATCTACTCCAGGTGGTATGTTTATTTTTATTTCTCTATTTTTATATTCTTTTCCACTACCTCCACATGTATCACATTTTTCTTCAAACATTTCTCCTGTTCCTTCACATGTATCACAAGTGGCACTTCTTACAAATTGTCCAAATGGAGTTTGTTGGGCATATCTAACTTCACCTGTTCCATCACATCTACTACATGTTTCTTTGCTTGTCCCAGGCTTTGAGCCATCTCCTTCACAAGTTGTACAAGTCTCTTCTCTTCTTATATTTACAGTCTTTTCTGCACCAAATACAGCATCTTTTAAATCTATATTTAGTCCGTATCTTAAGTCATTACCTTGTACAGGGCCTCTTCTTCCTCTACTATTTGAAAAGCCTCCTCCGAAAATATCAAATATATCTTCAAATATATCTCCAAATCCACCAAATCCTTGGCTGCTAGGATCTACTCCACTTTCTCCAAATCTATCATATCTAGATCTTTTCTCTGGATCTCTAAGTATCTCATAAGCAGCTGTAGCTTCTTTAAACATTTGCTCTGCTTCTTTGTCATCTGGATTCAAATCTGGGTGATATTTTTTAGCTATCTGTCTATAGGCTCTTTTTATTTCATCTTCACTAGCATCTTTTTCTAATCCTAGTATTTCATAATAGTCTCTCAAACAAAATTCCTCACTTTCTACAAGATGTAAAACTTAGCATTAAAAAGTTCAAAGCTAAATCAAAAGATTTAGCTTTGAATTTATTTATATCTTAATTCCGATACTAGTTTTAATCTACTTTTTACTCTTCTTCATCTTCATCGACTACTTCATAGTCGCCTTCTACTACATCATCTTCTGGAGAATCTCCTTCTGCAGAAGCTTCACCTGCATTTGCATCTTGATATAGTTTTTCTGAAACTTTAGCAAACTCTTGGTTAAGTTCTTCAGTCTTTGCTTTTATCTCTTCCATGTTATCAGATTCTAATGATTTTTTCAACTCTTCTAATTTAGATTCTACAGTTGATTTTTCATCATCTGAAATCTTACCTTCCAAGTCTTTTAAAGTTTTCTCTGTTTGATATACTAATGTATCAGCTGTATTTCTAACTTCAATAGCTTCTTTCTTTTCCTTATCTTCTTCAGCAAACTTTTCTGCTTCTTTAACTTTTTTATCTATTTCATCGTCTGAAAGATTTGAAGAAGATGTTATAGTTATTCTTTGCTCTTTTCCTGTGCCTAGATCCTTAGCACTAACATTTACTATACCATTTGCATCTATATCAAAGGTAACTTCTATTTGAGGTACTCCTCTTGGAGCTGATGGTATTCCAGTAAGTTGGAATCTACCAAGTGTAGTATTGTCTGCTGCCATTTCTCTTTCACCTTGCAGTACATGTATATCCACTGAAGTTTGATTTTCTGCTGCTGTCGTAAATGTTTGAGATTTTTTTGTAGGAATAGTTGTATTTCTTTCAATAAGTCTCGTAGTTACTCCACCTAATGTTTCAAGTCCTAATGAAAGAGGTGTAACATCTAGTAATAATAAATCTTTTACCTCACCACTTAAAACTCCACCTTGAATAGCTGCTCCTAAAGCAACACACTCATCTGGGTTTATATCCTTTTGAGGTTCTTTTCCTATTAAGTTTTTAACTGCTGCTTGAACAGCCGGTATTCTAGTTGAACCACCTACTAATAATACTTTTTCTATATCTGAAGCTTTTAAACCAGCATCCTTAAGAGCATCTTTAACAGGTTGCATAGTTTTATCTACTAAACTTGAAGTTAACTCCTCGAATTTAGCACGAGTTATATCCATATTTAAATGAACTGGTCCTGCTTGAGTCGCAGTTATAAATGGTAGATTTATACTTGTAGACATAGTTGAAGATAATTCTTTTTTAGCCTTTTCTGCAGCTTCTTTTAGTCTTTGAAGACTCATCTTATCTTTTACAAGATCTACACCATTTTCTTTTTTAAATTCTGCATTTATATGTTCAATTAATTTGTCATCAAAGTCATCTCCACCAAGAGTGTTATTTCCTCTAGTAGAAAGTACTTCAAATACACCATCACCAAGTTCAAGTATTGAAACATCAAATGTTCCTCCACCTAAGTCAAACACCATAATCTTATGTTGTCCTTCTTGCTTATCCATACCATATGCAAGAGCTGCTGCTGTAGGCTCGTTTATAATTCTCTTTACTTCAAGTCCTGCTATCTTTCCTGCATCTTTTGTAGCTTGTCTTTGACTGTCAGTAAAGTATGCTGGTACAGTTATAACTGCTTCTGTTATTGTTTCTCCTAAATAACTTTCAGAATCAGATTTTATTTTTTGAAGAATCATAGCCGATAACTCTGGTGGAGTATAATCCTTTCCATCCACTGTAACCTTATAATCAGAACCCATTTCTCTTTTAACAGATTGTACAGTTCTTTCTGGATTTGTTATTGCCTGTCTTTTTGCAGTTTCCCCTACTAATCTTTCACTATCTTTTGTAAATGCTACAACTGATGGGGTAGTTCTATTACCCTCAGCATTAGGTATTATTGTTGCTTCTCCACCTTCCATTACTGCTACAGCAGAGTTTGTTGTACCTAAATCAATTCCTATTATTTTTCCCATTTTCTTTCCTCCCGATAAATATTATTGTGAAACAATGACCATTGATGGTCTTATTACTTTATCTTTCATAAGATATCCCTTTTGCAGGATTTTAATTACTGTATCTTTATCAAATTCTTCTGTATTTTCCATACCTACAGCATGATGACATTCTGGATCAAAAGGTTTTTGTAAACAATCTATTTCCCTAATATCATTTTTATTTAAAGTTTCTATGAACCCATCATATATCATTTTAATACCTTCATAAAATGAATCTTCTTTGTTCTTTTCGCTATCTAACGCTCTTTCAAAATTATCTATTATAGGTAATATTTCAAGTGCTAAAGATTCTATACCATAATTTACAAGATTCTCTTTTTCTTTTTCTACTCTTTTTTTATAGTTTGAAAAATCAGCCTGTAATCTTTTAAGTTGGGTATTAAGTTCTTCATTTTCTTTTAAAGCCTTATCTAATTCTTCACTATCTTTTTTTGCTTCAGACTTTAATTTACTAAATATACTCTTTTTTTGATTATCATCATTATCTGTTTCTCTTCTTTCTTCCCATTCCAAGTCTTCTACATTTTCATCTTTTAAATCTTCTTTTTCATCATTATTATTTTTCATTTTTTCACCTCAGATTCAATTATTTATCCATATCTAATCATCCAATAAAAAATTCATCGCCTTATTTATATCTTTAGAGAATGTTTTTAAAATATTGATTAAATTGCCATAATCCATCCTCATAGGCCCAATAAGTCCTACCCTTCCAAATATTTTATCTCCTGTTTTGTAAGAGCTTGTTATAATACTTATATCTTTTATGGGGGAATATATATTTTCATTCCCAATTATAATATTTACATCTTCATTTGAAGAAGTATTAGCTAACATATTTAATATTAAATCCTTATTTTCAATAAATGACATAAGAGATTTAGCTTTCTCTATATCTTTA
>NZ_JBQDAA010000026.1:12193-16427 GCF_052089545.1 Tissierella sp.
TAAAAATATTAGTAAGACCTTCAAAATATAATTCTATAGAAATCAAATCTTCTATAGAATCTAAGATCAATGGAAAAATATCATTTATTATATCTTTATACTTATAAGAAACGTTGTTATCTTCCGTATAAGTATATCCATTTTCTAATTTAATAAAAAGTTCTTCTAAGCTTATATTTCTTAATTCTTCATTGATTATATTAGATATAGTGTTTAATTCATCTGAACTAATATCTTTTGTTGATTTATATATAGGATTTTTAACAATCCCATTATTTAAGACTATTACTACTAATACCCCTATACTATCTAAAGGTACTAATTTAATATGCTTAACTATGCTATTTTGAAATTTAGGTGAAGCAACTATAGAAGTATAATTTGTAAATACTGATAATATTTTAGCTGCATTTTGTATAAGTTCTTCTACATCATAACCTTCTTTAGATGCTATGCTTTTTATATCAAAATCTTTTAAACTATTTGAAGATAATATATGTGATTTTAATATTTCATCTACATACAGTCTATAAGCTTTTTCAGAAGGAATTCTTCCCGCTGAAGAATAAGGTTTGTTTAAGTAACCTTGTTCTTCTAAATCTGACATCTCATTTCTTATAGTAGCCGAACTAACACCTAAATCAAAGTTCCTTGAGATAGTCCTAGACCCTATAGGTTCAGCACTATCAATATAACTATTTATAATAGCATATAAAACTTTTAACTTTCTATCATCCAACATCATTCTCACCTCGGAATCTATATCTTGGATGTTGTTAGCAGTCTAATCTAAAGAGTGCTAATTACTATAGTATTAAATTATCATTTTTTAAACTATTTGTCAACACCTAATTTAATTTTCACAAGATAAAATTTAAAATACACACTCCCACTTTATTATAATAGGAAATCCACCTCCACCATATTAGATAAATCTAAACCTTTAGGTGTAAGTTTTATGAAATTTTTATCCTCTATTAAAAGTCCATTCTTTAAATGTTTTTCTATTTTCTTTTTAAAGAAATAGTCTACATCCTTTTTAAATCTTTTTTTAAATAAGCTTTTGTCGATACCTTTTGTAAGTCTTAGCCCCATTATACAAAACTCTGAAATTTCAATATTTACATGAATATCTTCTCCACTTTCTATAGGAAAGATTCCTTTATCTAAATCTAAAAAATAATCCTCAAAATTATTTCTGTTCCAATATCTCCTATTTTTGAAATAAGAATGACTGGAAATCCCTACTCCTATATAAGCTTCTATATTCCAGTAAAGTAAATTGTGCTTACATTCTTTATCTTGCAAAGCAAAGTTTGATATCTCGTAATGGATATATCCCATGTTTTTTAACTTATTTTTTATAAGATAGTACATATTTCTTTCTTCAGATTCATCAGGAAATTTTAACATTCCCTTATTAGCAAGCTTGTCTAGATAGGTATCCTTTTCAAGTATTAAGCCATAATAAGAAATATGTGCCGGTTTAATATTTCTTATTTTTTCTAAGTTTTTTTCTACATCTTCTATAGTTTCATCTGGAAGTCCAAAGATAAAGTCTAAGTTGATATTTTGAAAACCAGCTGTTTTTAAAATATTATATGATTCATAAAATTCTTTTTCAGTATGAATTCTTCCTATAGATTTTAAATGCTGATCATTTAAAGTTTGAACTCCCATACTTATTCTATTTATTCCAGCTTTTTTATATCTATTTGCTTTTTCTAGATCTAGTGTTCCTGGATTTACTTCTATAGTAACTTCTTCTAGATTTATTGTAATAAAGTTTTCTTTTACAAAGGCAAGTACTTTTTCTATATCTTTACCATCTATATGGGAAGGAGTTCCTCCTCCTATAAATATAGTCTTTATACTAGAATCCTTTAGAAGATCTTTATATAATGACAATTCTTTTATCAAGTTCTTTATATATTTATCTATAATATTATCTTTACCTGAAAAACTAGTAAAATCACAATAATAGCATTTTTTTTTGCAAAACGGTATATGGATATAAAGTCCTATTTCTTTCATAAGTTCCTCCTACAATTTAAAAATGCGTACCTAGAAGGTACACATTTTTATTCATCATATTTAAGTACAGTTAAAAATGCCTCTTGTGGTATTTCTACTGAACCTATTTGTCTCATTTTCTTTTTACCTTCTTTTTGTTTTTCAAGTAGTTTTCTCTTACGAGAAATATCTCCACCGTAACATTTAGCTGTAACATCTTTTCTAAGAGCTCTTATAGTTTCACGTGCAATTATTTTAGACCCAACAGCAGCCTGTATAGGTACCGCAAACTGATGTCTTGGTATTTCCTTTAATAGTTTTTCTGCTATGTTTCTACCTCTTTCATAAGCCTTATCTCTATGAACTATAAGTGAAAAAGCATCTACTGACTCTTCATTTATAAGTATATCTAGTTTAACAAGGTCTGACTTTACATATCCTTTTAATTCATAGTCAAATGATGCATAGCCTCGAGTTTTAGATTTTAAGGCATCAAAAAAATCATATACTACTTCATTTAAAGGAAGATCATAATGAAGTACAACTCTAGTTTCTTCTAAGTATTCCATATTTATAAAATTACCACGTTTATCCTGACAAAGTTCCATTATAGTTCCTATATAGTCTGTAGGACTCATGATAGAAGCCTTAACTATAGGTTCTTCCATGTATTCAATATCAGTTTGTTCTGGAAGATTGCTAGGATTTTGGATCTCAATCATTTCCCCATCATTTTTAGTTACCTTATATATAACACTTGGCGCTGTTGTAATTATACTTAAATTAAACTCTCTATCTAGTCTTTCTTGTATTATTTCCATATGAAGAAGACCTAGAAAACCACATCTAAATCCAAATCCAAGAGCAACAGATGTTTCTGGTTCAAATACTAAAGCTGCATCATTTACTTGAAGTTTTTCTAAAGCCTCTCTAACTGAGTTAAAGTCTTCTCCTTCAGCAGGATATATACCACTATATACCATTGGAACTACTTCTTTGTAACCAGGTAATGCTTCCTTAGTAGGGTTATTCCTTTCTGTTATAGTATCTCCTACTGTAGCTTCTTTTACATTTTTTATGCTTGCTGTTATAAAACCTACATCTCCAGCTTCAAGTTTATCCAAAACAATATGATTTCCAGTTATTACTCCAACTTCTGTTACTTCAAATGTTTTTCCTGTAGCCATCATTTCAATCTCCATACCTGGCTTAATAACCCCATCATAAACCCTTATATAACATATAACTCCTTTATATGTATCGTATATTGAATCAAATATTAAGGCCTTCAAAGGAGCATCTGTAACCATTTCAGGCGCTGGAACCTTTTCTATTATTTCTTCTAATACACTTTCTATATTTACACCATTTTTGGCTGATATAAGTGGTGCGTTTTCACAATCTATTCCTATAACATCTTCTACTTCTCTTTTTATTTCTTCTGGTCTTGCGCTTGGAAGATCTATCTTATTTATGACAGGAAATATCTCTAAGTCTTCATCTAGTGCTAAATATACATTTGCAAGAGTCTGGGCTTCTATTCCTTGACTTGCATCTACTATTAAAAGAGCTCCTTCGCACGCAGCTAAGGATCTTGAAACTTCATAAGTAAAGTCTACATGTCCAGGTGTGTCTATAAGGTTCAATATGTATTCTTCTCCATCTTTAGCCTTGTAAACTAATCTAACAGCCTTTAATTTAATTGTGATGCCTCTTTCTCTTTCCAAATCCATATTATCTAATACTTGAGACTGCATCTCACGTGAAGTAAGCATTCCAGTTTTTTCTATAAGTCTATCTGCAAGAGTAGATTTACCGTGATCTATATGTGCTATTATAGAAAAATTCCTTATATTTTTCTTTTTATTTTTATTTTTATTCATTTAAGGTGTTCTTCCTCCTTTAGTTCATTCTAGATAATTATAGCAAATTTCCATAGATATGTAAAACAATAAAAAAACAAAGAATACCCTATAAGATATTCTTTATTTTCGATAAATTTTCTTTAATAATATTTAGATCTAAATAATACCTTTCACCTAAAAAATCAAAAGTCTTTTTTTGCAAATTTAGTTTAAGTAGATTTGAATTTTCTAAAAAATCTTTTCTTTTAATCTCATCATTTACAATTTTTATACCTGATATCATAAGTAAAATTAAAAAAGTTATAACTATTTTTTTGATTTTATTTTTTAGTTTTGATTTGTGAAGTCTTTTATTT
>NZ_JBQDAA010000026.1:16437-18283 GCF_052089545.1 Tissierella sp.
CTAGTTCCCAATAAACATCACCAGCATTATTTTAACCACTTATTTGGAAAAATATTCTAGTCTAAAGATCCAAAATCATCGTTTAAAGGAAAATATCTAAATCCAGTAATGCCTTTTACACTTTTACTAGGAACTGTCCCAAAGCTTCTACTATCTTTACTTGCATCTTTCTCTCTATTATCTCCAAGTACAAATATTTCTCCCTCTGGAACTGTCCAGGTGTTTTTATTATATATATGTGTATAGGACCCTTCTTCTATATAGTCTTCTTCTAGTAACTTTTTATTTAAATATACTCTACCTTCTATTATTTCTACCAAATCTCCCTCAATACCAATTACTCTTTTTATATAATCTTTTCTTTCACTATCAGGCGCTTTGATAATTACAATATCGCCTCTTTCTGGTCCTTTAAAAATAAGTGAAACCTTCACAGAAAACAGTCTATCTTTTTCATGTAAAGTAGGGTACATAGAATTACCCAATACATAAGTAGAGTTAAATAGGAAAGTTTTAATAAAAACAGCAATTATTATTGCAAATGCTATACTTTTTATCCAATCCATCATATCGTTTTTATCATTACTTGATTTTTTGTTATCATTTTTATCGTTATCCAAGTGCTACACTCCTTCCAATATACCTATATTATATCATCTTTACATAATAATTAAAGGATAATTTTTGAAATTACAAGGTCTAATATTTCTCCTAAAAGTTTAGCTGTTTATTTAGACTCATCAATTGTATTTACATTTGCACCAACCTCAACAAGTGCAGAATAATCTGATAGATACTGATTAAATCTACCATATTCTTTTATTATTATACCCCTACATAACCCAGGATATATTGTATCTGAAACCGCCTTTATATATTTAGCATAATTTAAATTTTCATTGTAATTTTCGCTACCTGCTGCTACTACAAGAGCAAATTTAGCTACCTCTTTCCCATCGATTGTTGTAGTGTATCTTTTATGATGTTTTTTATACATTGCTGCATACTCTTTCTCGTTTTTCCCCTTTATCTCTACTCCATCCCTATGGATATCAAATATGAATTTAAGATTTTCTTCTTTTGCCATTTCTTTTTTTATAGTATTTAAGCTCCTTGAATAGCTTTTATTAAAAGATGGTCTATCATGGTGTGTTGTATCATGATTTATCTTATGATTTCCACTTTCTAAAGTTTTAGAAAAAATATCTCCTATTTGTATTACATTTTGAGTATTATCAGTAATATAGTATTCACCTTTTTTAAGAGGTTCATACCCCTCTGTAGCATGAGTATGAAATGCCAATACATATGGTTTGTCAGGATCCACCTTTATTTTTTTCACGTTTACAGGCTCAGGAATATCTTCTAGATTAAACTTTCCACTAGAATCTCTCACTACTATAAAGTTTTCATATTCCTCCAGATCATCTATTATTATAAAATCTTCCACTTCCTCATGAGTATTTTCTATGTCCCTTTTATCTTTTGGTCTATCTATATCTTTAACACTTTTTTTATTAAATATCTCTTCAAAAACCATTTTGACTTTTCCAAATTTATTCTCCTTTGAAAAATCTACTATATTAGATTCGTTACTAGCTTTAACATTTTTAGCAAGCATTATAATCATAGAACCTACGTTTAATCCTATTAAACATATCAATGCTATAATTATATATGCGCTTTTATTATTTTTAAAAGATCTTTTCGAACTTTTAAATCTAGGTTTATTTTTCCTACTTCTTCGTCTTCTCATAGTTCCTCCTCCTATATTAGCTTATAGTCTAATATATATTCGAGGAGGAAAAAACTATGATAAAAGTCAATTATCTTATATATCTATTTA
>NZ_JBQDAA010000027.1:0-17769 GCF_052089545.1 Tissierella sp.
AGATTATGTTTTCCTTTTAAGAGAAGTTTATCTATAGATAAAAGATTTATTTTTTTATCCATAGATATGATTATATTTCCATCTTCTAAAAAAATACCTTCATCTAGTTTATTGTTTACACTAAACCAAATAATATTTGATTTTATTTCATCTTTAAAACTTTTTACAATTTCATCATCATAGTTTAAAATAGTATAGTCTGACTTATCTTGATTTGTAAAAATTCTTTTTTTAGATTTTTTATAATTCTCAAAATTTCCATGCCAGTCTAGATGATCCGGACTTATATTTAATATAAGGCTTATCTTTGGCTTAAAATCAATAATATGTTCTAGTTGAAAACTACTTGTTTCTAAAATAAAAATATCCTCGTCTTTTGCCTCCACCATTTCTTTTATTATAGATCTACCTATATTACCACCTATAAATGTAGTATAGTTATTAGATTTAAATATCTCACCTGTAAGAGTTGTAGTTGTTGTTTTTCCATTTGTTCCTGTTATTGCTATAATGTTCTTAGCATTAGAAAGACTACTTCCTAATTCTATATCATTTGTTACTTTTATATTTTTATCTGCAGCTTGTAATAATAATCTATTGTCAGGTGGTATTCCTGGACTTTTTATTATTATATCAATATTACTTAAATCTAAAGTTTTCTCCCCTAAATATTTTTCCATAGGAATATCTTTAAGATCTTCTAATATCTCTTTTAAATCAGTTTCATCTTTTTCATCTCTTATAAAGATCTTAGCTCCTACTTTATATAAAACTTTAATAGTAGATATACCTGATATTCCAAGACCCATAACCAGTATATTTTTTCCCTTTAGATTCATCATATTCACCCCAATTTATTAGTTCAAAGCCAGTATTCCTACTAAGCAAAGTATTACCGTTACAGACCAAAATACCATAACAACCTTTGTTTCTTTCCAACCTTTATGTTCAAAATGATGATGTAATGGACTCATTAAGAACACTCTTTTGCCTGTAAACTTAAATGATAAAACTTGTATTATAACAGATAGTGCCTCTATAAAGTATATTCCTCCGACTATAGGTATTATAAGAGGGAGATTTAAAAGTATGGCAATAGCAGCCACAGCTCCCCCAAGTCCCATAGAACCAGTATCACCCATAAAAACCTTAGCAGGATAAGCATTGTGCATTAAAAATCCTAAGCATGCTCCAGCAAGAGCCGCTGAAAATATAGATATACTATCCATACCTAAATTCATAGATATTATTCCAAAAAAAGATAAAACTATTAAAGTTACTCCAGATGCTAGCCCATCAAGTCCATCGGTTAAATTTACACTATTTACAGTTCCTATTACTACAAAAGCAATAAAAGGAACATATAATACACCTAAATCTAAATATTGATTCTCTAAAAATGGAATTATAACTTGAGTTCCAAGTACTGAAGTATTGGATTGGTATGTGGCAAGTATTACTGCCACTATTACTTGGCCTATTATCTTTTGATATGGTTTTAGCCCCAAGTTATCTTTTTTAACTACTATTAAATAATCATCTATAAATCCAATAAGTCCAAATCCAAAAGTTGATAATAGTAGTACATACATATCTTTATTTAAAACTCCTGAACTAAATACAGTTATTAAAAGAGCTATAAATATAATGATCCCACCCATAGTTGGTGTTCCTGACTTGGAAAGATGAGACTGTGGTCCTTCTGCTCTTATGCTTTGCCCTATATTTAATCTCTTTAATAAAGGTATTATAAGTGGACCTAAAATTAAAGTTATTATAAATGACATTATAATACCTATAATTACCTGTTTATATTCTAACATCTGTTTTCTCCTCTCACGTATGTGTTTCTATAAAGATTTTATAGTGTTTAATACAATCTCTTTTTCATCAAATGGAAGTTTTTCACCATTTATTTCTATAAATTTTTCATGCCCTTTTCCTGCTAAAAGTATAATATCGTCTTTATCACAGGAATTTATTGCATATTCAATAGCTTTTTTTCTATCTTTTATTTCAATATAATTGCAATTAGTTTTTTTAATTCCTTTTATTATATCATTAATAATATTTAAAGGGTCTTCCGTTCTTGGATTATCTGAAGTTACGATAGCTAAATCCGAATGTCTTCCTGCCAACTCTCCCATTATAGATCTCTTTTCTTTATCTCTATCTCCACCAGCACCAAAAACAACTATAAGCCTTCCAATTGCAAATAATTTTATTTGCTTTAAAGTTTCCTCTAATCCATTGGGGGTGTGGGCAAAGTCAATTATCACATTTAAATTTTTATCATTTTCAATAAATTCAAGTCTTCCACTTATAGGTTTTATATTTTTTAAAGATGACTTTATAATTTCTAAATCTATGCCATATATTATACTACAACTAATAGCAGCCAGTGCATTATATAAATTAAATTTCCCAGGAAAATTTAATTCCATTTTTTCCTTTTTATTCAAAATATTGAGTGTAAATACTGTTTTATTTAAATAATATTCTATATCACTTGCTCTTATATGTGCCCTTTTTTCTATACCATAAGTTATAAAAGGTACTTTCAAGTTTTCTTTTGTTAATCTATCTCCATAACTATCATCTGCGTTTATTATGTTAAATTTATTTGTTTTTGAAAAAAGTTTTGATTTGCTATTAAAATAATTTTCCATAGTTTTATGATAATCTAAATGCTCTGGAGAAAGATTTGTAAATATCCCTATATTAAAATCAATATATCTTACTCTTCTTAAGTTTAAGGCATGAGAAGACACTTCCATTATAGAGTAATCTATATTAGCTTTTTCCATTTGTACTAGCTTTCTTTCTATCTCTAAAGAATCTGGAGTAGTATTTAAAAGCGGAAGTTTTTCATCTCCTATAACGGCTCCTATGGTTCCTATAAGACCTACTTTGTTTTTATTGTTTATAAATATATCTCTCAATATATAAGATGTAGTAGTCTTCCCATTTGTACCTGTAATTCCTATAAACTCCATTTGTCTCCAAGGTAAATTATAATACTTTCCTGCGAAATATGCTAATGCATCTAAAGAATTATGTACTTTTATTATAGTTATATCTTCCATGATTTCAATATCATCTTCTACAACTATGGCGCTAGCCCCTCTTTTTATTGCATCTTTTATAAAATTATGACCATCATACAAAGATCCTTTTTGAGCTATAAATAAATTATCTTTTTTAATATTTTTAGAATTATGTTCTATTCCTGTAATAGTTTTTTCTAAAGAACCATTTGTATTTACAACAGGATATAATCCTATAATATCTTTTAATTTCAATATTATCGCCCCCTAATAGAATAAAATTAATTATAAGGACTTTAAAGTCCTTATAATTTTATCTATTAGTTATTTAAATTCAATTATTATTTTAGTACCTTTTTTAACCTTTTCACCAGGCAGGGGCTTTTGACTAGCAACTTTACCTTCACCCTTTAGTTCGTATTTTAAATTCATCTCATCTAGTATTTTTATAGTCTCTTCTTTACTTTTACCCTCCAAAAATGGAATGCTTATTTCTTCATTTGGTTTAAAGTCAATATAAAGATCTACTATAGAGCCTTTTTTAACTTCTACTCCAGGTAATGGATATTGGTCTATAATAACTGATTCATTATTTAATTCTAAATATTCAGTAGTATGTTTTAATCCTATTTTACTAAGCGCTTTTCCTGCATCACCAATTTTTTTATTTCTAACATCTGGCACCTTCACAAGGTTTTCTATTTCTTCTTGCTCTTCTTTAGTAAATTTAGGTGGTATTTCAAGATAATTAAAAGTATCCTCTAGTATAGATTGTGCAACAGGTGCTGCTACAGATCCACCATAAAATGTACCACTGGGTTCATCTACTACAACAAGCATTGCTATTTTGGGGTCATCGACTGGAGCCACAGCTACAAATGATCCTATGTATTTACCTGGCTTATATACTCCGTCTATAATTTTTTGTGCTGTTCCTGTTTTACCACCAACTTTATAGCCTGGTATATATGCTTTTGAGCCTGAACCTTCACTTACTACTGTTTCCATAAGGCTAAGTAATTTTTTAGATGTTTCCTCTGACAATACTTTTCGTATAACTTCCGATTTAAAGCTTTCTATTACATCACCATCATCATTTAAAACCTCTTTTATAATCTTCGGTTCTAACAGGTCACCACCATTAGCAATAGCAGATATAGCAGTTACAAGTTGCATAGGTGTTACTGCTATATTATGACCATAAGATAATGTAGCCAAGTTTATTTCTTTTATATTTTCTATATTATTTGGAATAATACCAGGCTGTTCTCCAAGAAGATCAATATTTGTTTTGCCACCAAAACCAAATGCCTTAATATACTTATATAAATTTTCTTTACCAATCTGCCTACCCATTTGCACAAATGCAACGTTGCATGAATTGTTCATAGCTTCTCTAAATGTTTGATCCTTATGGGGATTGTACCATCTAGCACATTTTAATTTTCTTCCTTGTACCTCTATGGTTCCATTGCAATAATAGTTAGTATCTAGACTTGCTAAATTTTCTTCTAATGCAGCAGCTGCAGTTATAAGTTTAAATGTAGATCCAGGCTCATATACATCACTTACAATAGGGTTTCTCCAAAGATCAAACCATTTCTTTTGCAATTCTTCACTAGGAAGCTTTTCCCATTTCTTTTTTTCTCCTTCATCTATTGGTTCTCGAGGATTATTAGGATCAAAATCAGGCTTATTTGCCATAGCTAACACCTCTCCTGTATCAACATCCATCATAATAACTGATACATTTTTAGCCTTAGTATCTAAAAGTGCCTTTTCTGAAGCCTTTTCTGCAAAATGCTGAATAGTTTCATCTATAGTTAAAACTAAAGATGAACCATCTTCAGGTTCATGTATTTTCTCCCCTTCATATGGAAGTTGTCTATTTGCACCATCGGTCATTTTCATAAGCTTACCAGGAACGCCTGTTAAGTAATCATTATAAATATACTCTATTCCATCCAAACCTTTATTATCAATATCAGTAAACCCTAAAATATAAGATGCAAAATTTCCATTTGGATAATATCTTTTATTATCCTCCACTACAGTTATACCTCTTAGCTTTAGGTTTCTAAGCTCAATGGACTCTTCCCTTGAGATCCACTGTTTTATTTTTTGTGTACTTTGATTGGTAATTAATTTATTATAAACCTCTTTTTCTTCCAAATCTAAAACCTTCGATAAGGTTTTAGCTGTTCTTTCTATTTCTCCACCTTCTTTTACATCAGCTGGAGTTGCCCAAACTGTAAAAGAATTCACACTAATAGCAAGTTTTTTACCCATTCTATCATATATATTTCCTCTTTTAGGTCTAATAGAAATTGACTTTGTCCATTGCTCTAGAGCACCTGTCTTAAGCTCATGATTTTTATATATTTGGATATATCCAAGTCTTATTATAAGAGCTATTACTATTATAAAGGAAAATGTCAAGGTTATTTTTAGCCTTTTTTTCATATTTTGTTTTGATGATTTCAAAATTATACCCCCTAAATATGGCTAAAAATAAATTAAAAATATTCTAATTATCCTTCACTGTTTCTTTAGAACCATCTAGTGATAGATAAACTACTTGGTCTTTACTAGGATAATCCATACTTAATTTATACATAGCCTCTTCACTAATTTTTATAGAACTCTTAGCTTCTTCTAATTCTGACACCATAGAATTTTTTGTTTGTTCTAATTCGTTTTTTCTTCTTTCAAGATTTGTGATGTTCATTCTGATCTCTGAAATATTAGAATATCCTCTTAGTATAAATAAAGAAGTAATAGTCAACATAGTAGCAAAAAAGATACAAGATAATTTGAAAAGCATCTTTTGTTTTCTACGTCTTCTAATAGCCCTATTTTTCTTAATAATCTTTCTTTCTTCTTCTTTTTCATCATATAAGGGTTGTGCTTCATAATCATTTAATTCAGACTTGGCTACTAACAATTTATTCTCCCCCTTCATATTTTAGAACTTAAATCTTTTCTGCTACTCTAAGTTTTGCAGATCTAGATCTAGGATTTGCATCTATTTCTTTTTCCTGTGCTACTATTGGTTTTCTAGTAATTATTTTGATTTCTCTTTTTTTATCACATTTGCATATAGGTATTTCTGGTGGACATATACAGTCTTTAAATAAATATTTGAATTTATTTTTAACAATTCTATCTTCTAAAGAATGAAATGTTATAACTCCCAGTCTTCCTCCTGGCTTTAAAGCATCTATCATTTTATCAATAGAAGCTTTTAACACTTCTAGTTCAGCATTTACTTCTATTCTAATTGCTTGAAATGTTTTCCTTGCTGGATGAGCTCCTTCCATTCTCACTCTTTTGGGTATTGCTTTTTTAATTACATCCACTAGTCCTAAGGTTGTGTTTATAGGATGTGTTTTTCTTTCTTCTACTATAAATTCTGCTATTCTTTTTCCCCAGGATTCTTCACCGTAATTTAGAAAAATCTCTTCAAGTTCCTCTTGGGAGTATTTATTTACCACATCCCATGCTGAAAAGCCTTTACTCCTATCCATTCTCATATCCAAATCTGCATCATTATGATAAGAAAACCCTCTTGATGCTTCATCGAGTTGATAAGAGGAGACTCCTATATCTATAAATATCCCATCTACTTTTTCTATATTAAGTGTTCTAAGTATATTATCAATATTTTTATAATTATCATGAACAAATATAGTTTTATCATTATAATCTTTTAACACTTCTCTAGCTTTTTTTAATGCATCTTCATCTTGATCTATTCCAATTAACTTTCCCTTATCAAGTCTTTTAACTATTTCTATTGAATGACCTGCTCCTCCAAGTGTACCATCAACATATACTCCATCTTTTTTAATATTAAGCTTATCAATCACTGTATCTAGCATTATAGGTATATGATTAAATTTCATTAAATCACTCCAATTTATATTCCTAATTCTTGCATATTTTCGGCGATACTTTCATAACTCAAATTATCATCTTCTGTATATTCCTTCCAATTTGAACTGCTCCATATTTCTATTCTTGTAGATACTCCAATAATAACAGCATCTTTTTCTATGTCTGAATGCATTCTTAAATTAGGTGGGAGCAAAACCCTCCCCTGTTTGTCTAATGTACATTCACTTGCTCCTGCAAAGAAAAACCTTACAAAGGCTCTAGCATCTTTATTTGTAAGTGGTAAAGTTTTTAATTTGTTTTCAAATATTTCCCATTCTTCTTTGGGATATATAAAAAGACAAGAATCTAAGCCCTTGGTGATTACAAAATCTTCACCTAGGCTTTGTCTGAATTTAGATGGAATTGTTATTCTGCCCTTATTATCCAAAGTATGATTATACTCTCCAATAAACATTTTTCTCCACCTCAATTTTTTCTACCCACTTCACTCCACTTTAGACCACTATATCTTATATTCTATACTATTTTAGTGAATTATTCCACTCTTATATTGATTTTTTTACATCTTTTTCTTACAAATTTTTCATATTTAAAATTTATCTCTGCATTAAATAATAAAAAAGGATTCTTATCTAGATTAATCTAGATAAGAATCCTTTTTTAAATATTATTATAATTTACTGTTTTGCTTTCGTTTTTCATATAAGATATAAGAAGAAACAGCTATTATTACGATACTAATAAGTTGAGCCACTCTAATAGGTCCAAGCATCAAACTATCTGTTCGAAGTGCTTCTACAAAAAATCTTATGAAAGAGTAAAGTATTAAGTACCATAAAAACACGGCCCCATCTACATGTTCCTTGTTTCTACTATACCACATTAAAAATATGAAAACTCCAAAATTCCATATTGATTCATATAAAAAAGTAGGATGTACCTTTATTCCATCTACCATTATCCCCCAAGGAAGGTCAGTAGGTCCACCATGAGCTTCTTGGTTCGCGTAATTTCCCCATCTACCTATAGCTTGACCTAGTATAAGGCTAGGAGCTGCAGTATCTACTAATTTCCAAAACGAAATATTTCTTTTCCTAGTAAAGATTATAGTAGTCACAACAGCACCTATAAGTACTCCATGTATTGCCAGGCCTCCACTTCTTAAATTTAAAGCCTGTATAGGATTATCTTTATATAAATCCCAACTAAATATTACATAATACGCTCTTGCCCCTATTATCGAAATAGGTATAGCATATAATAAAAGATCTAAAAGATCATTCTCTTTTATACCGTTTAACTTAGCTTGTCTTAAAGCTATAACTGTACCTAAAAAAACAGCACTAGCAATAAATATACCATACCATCTAATAGGTAGTCCAAATATTTCAAATGCTATTGGATTCATTAAATCGCCCCTTATATTTATATTAATAGAGTAAAGTATAACATATTCTTTAAAAACTACCAAATTATATATAAATACCTTTAAACTTTAAATAAAGCTCATATATATGAGCTTTATTTAAAGTTTCTATCTAATATTTTATTTATATCTAAAACAAAATCATCGTAAGATTTACCCTTCAACAATTCTGATAATATATCTTCTATCTCATTAAATGTTTTCTCATCTTCCGCTATTTTTACATCTTTTATAAGATCATCATTTTCTTTAACAACTTTTTCTATAGTCTCACGAGTCTCATCAGTCAAATTCTGATCATAGGAAATGATAACTGAAACTATAGCAGTATCATTAAATATGAGTGTTGTAGCTCCATCTATTCCAAATAGTTCGACCACGAGATCTGATATTTTTTCAGATCTTTCCAAAATATCCTTATCAGATGCCTCAACTGATAGTAATGAATCTTTATTTTCAGTTTCAGATTTGTTTGTATTTTCGTCTACACAACTTATTGTTAAAATAGAACTAATTATTAAAAGCAATAATATATTTTTTTTCATAAAATCAATCCTCCTATATATAGCTTTTCATATTTAGGAAAATTTATAACCAAAAAGTATTATTACTTTTTATTTAATAATTCTTTAATTATTTTAACACCAGAGCTTGTTCCGAGTCTTGTTGCACCATTTTCAATCATATTTTTTGCTGATTCTATGTCTCTTACTCCACCTGAAGCTTTAACTTCAAGCTTATCCTCTACTATAGATTTCATAAGTTTTACATCTTCAGAAGTTGCTCCTCCACTACTAAATCCAGTGGAAGTTTTTACGAAATCTGCACCTGCCTTTTTTGATAATTGACAGGCTTTTATTTTTTCTTCGTGATTTAAGAGTGAAGTTTCAATTATAACCTTTACTAATTTATTTTTCCCTGCCGCTCCAACTACCTCTTCTATATCTTTTTTTACAATATCAAAGTCTTTATTTTTCAAAGATCCAATATTTATCACCATATCAATCTCATCAGCACCATTTGTTATTGCATTTTTAGTTTCAAACACTTTTGCCTCAGTAGTATTTGCACCTAGTGGAAAGCCAATTACAGTTGCAATCTTTACATCTGTATCCTTTAATAAATCTTTACAATACTTTACATAAAACGGGTTTATACAAACTGCTTTAAACTTATATTTTTTTGCTTCACTGCACAAGTTTTTTATTTCGGCTCTTGTAGCTTCAGGTTTTAATAATGTATGGTCTATCATTAAAGCAATATTATCCATATTATCTTTTTCCTCCTAGCTATAAATAAAACTTGCATCAGAAAATATCTGATGCATAGTTAAGTATATATGATATTATAGTTGGAAACTACTTTACAAGTTCAACAAGTTCACGATTTTTTACCCCACATGCATTTCCTTCTTCAACATCTACATGCATTTCTAGTGCATAGCTATCGCTTACTCTAACTAATACCTCATCAAATGTTAATCCTCTTGGTCCTTCTATCTTAATCTTTACAACATCTTTGTCAGCTACTCCTAAATCTTTTGCATCTTTAGTATTCATATGAATATGTCTAGCTGCGACTATTACACCTTCATTTATTGTAGTCTCACCTTTTGGTCCTACAAGTTTTACTCCAGGAGTATCTTTTATTTCACCTGAATTTCTTATTTCAGGTTTTATTCCTAATTTAAAAGCATCACTTACAGAAAGCTCAAATTGTGTAACTGGTCTAACAGGACCTAATATTCTTATTCCCTTTAGTTCCCCTTTTGGACCTACTGCATCCACCTTTTCTTCACACGCATATTGTCCTGGTTGTGATAAGTCTTTAAGCTTTGTAAGTTCATATCCTTCACCAAATAATTTTTCTAAGTCTTCTTGGCTTACATGTATATGTTTGTTTGATAATGCTATTGGTAATGTTTTTTTCATAAAATCCCCCTATATTTATTATTTTACACTTTATTATTATATATCTATTTTTATAAAAATCAAACTTCAATTCAAAGTTAACTTATCTTTGAATATGGAATTTATTTAACTTTTTAAAGTTTTTCCCTATATCTTTTAATTCCTGATTTATTGTATCGTTACTTTTTACCGGCTTTTTATCTGTGTTTGAAATAAAATAGTTCCCCATATGTTCTACATTCAAAGCTTTAAAAAAGAAATCTAAAATTGGAGTAAGACCTCTAAACTGATCAAATGTAAAAGGGGCTCCTCCCACACCTATACAGATTCCTTTCCTATCTTCATTTCTTTTATAATTCTGTCCATGAGAATATTTTAAAGACCAATATTTTTGGCATCTATCTATTATGTTTTTAGTTAGTCCATTAAAAGAATTAAAGTACAAGGGCGCAGCTAATATGATTATATCCGCACTATCAAATTCTTTATAAAGTATTTTCATATCATCTTCATGTATACAGTCTTCTTTATGACCACAATAATCACATCCTGTACAATGATTAATATTTAACTTTCCTAAATAAATTTTTTGTACTTGGAATTCCTTCTTATCCATGTTTTCCAGAATTAGATCTAGTGCCTTATTGGTATTTTTATTTTTCCTTGGGCTTCCCATAAGTCCTATTACTTTCTTCATAAAATCACCTATATCCTAGTACTTTTATTTAAAGTCTTAATTATAGTATATATTAAAAAAGAATGAATTGGCAACATTATAAGCGCCGCTATAATTCTTGGTTGAATAACAATACTAAAAGGATTCCCATAAAGTTGAGATAACCATACAGTATTTAATATAAGTGAACTTCCCATAACTACTGGAAGTACAGCTAAAAACACTCTTCCAAATGTAAATGTTTTCCCCTTTTTAGCATGTTTTACATAATAAATTGCTATAAGCCCAGGTATTATACCTTCCAAAGCAGAAGTTAATGTAAAGCCTAAATGAGGAGTACCACGGGCACTTATTAAAATCCCAACTATATCCGCAACCGCTCCAGTAATACCACCTATCCACGGCCCAAATAACAGTCCTGATAACATTATAGGAATATTTCCAAAACCTATTCTTATAATTTCTAAATAGTCAAATCCAAATAGTCTTGTTAAAACTATAGATATTGCTGCTAAAAAAGCTCCTTTTACTAAGTTCTGTGCACTGATGCTTTTTCTTCCATATTTCATCATAAAAACCCCCTTCTTTTGCTAGTGACAGTTCGTCCTAAAAGAAAAGAGCTTTCTAAAGGACAGCGGATGCAATAAAAGGGCGCAGAAATATTCTTCGTTTAAGGGCAACTTCCCATCCCATAACACTTAACGCCTTCTATCTACTCTGTCTTCTAACATTCTCTAAACATTATATCATACATTCTAAATAAATGGAGACCTATCTTTCATTATTATATGCTCTGAAAACTTATATGCCGATAATACTATAGCTATTATAAGAGTTGATAATGACATAATTTTATAATATATTTTATAGCTTACAGCATAAGAAAATATATAAAATATAATAGAAATAGTATAAATTTTTATAATTCTATTTTTATTTATAACTTTCATTTGGTCTTTTATATTATCTCTATTTTCTAAAAATCTGTCTATTATATAGTCTTCTATTTCATTATTCTTCGGATATAGATCCATTTTTTTTGACATACTTATTATGTTTTCTAAATCATATGTTAATATATTTGTAAATTCTTTAATTTCTTTTGTAAAAAAAGTATTAGTTACTATTATTCCATTATTCAAGTTAGTGTTTTGTATTTCTTTTAAAAAAGGATTAATCTCTCTTATAGTAACTTTATCTTCATTTTCTAGTTTAAAGCATTTTATTTTATAAATTTCATCTTCACTTTTAAAGATTAAATCTATAGGAAACTCTCCACATTCTAGCTCAGTATCATAATATTTTTCAAATAGTGTTTTTATATAATTTATAAAAGCCTCACTGCTCAAACTATATAGTTCTTTTAAAAATTTTTCTCTTTTTAATTCTTCTTTTATTATATTTGTTTTTTTAATATTACGTCTTTTATATATATTATAAAGGCTTACTAATAAAAAATACGAAGTTATAGTTGTCATGAAAAAAGATAATATAAATTTATTTGTTTTAAAATATAAGACTGTTATCATTAAAATATAAAATATAATAATAAATAATATTCTATCCACTAAAGATGCTCTATAAGTTTTGCCTTTACGTATTTGTTTAGAATAAAAGTTCTTTAATATTCTTTTTCTATTATTTATTATTGAATATTTTTTAAGCTTTTTTACTAATCTCCTCATGTCCAATCCTATCCTTTCTTAAATATAAATAGCTCATTACTTGTAGTATTGCCAAATATATTAAAAAAGATATCATAATATTTGTAGCCATCCCAAAGAAAAAGTTTTCCGGAAGCATTTGTATCATAAGATCAGTCTTTGGATTTAATATCCATAAATCATTTGTAAAAAATATATGATGAAAATAAGTAAAATATTTATTGAAGTCCTGATATGCTAAAACCCCTATAAGAAATAACAGTATATGATTTACAAAAAGCCCATACAAAAAAGTTTTTGCAAGAAGTTTAATTTTTTTATTCTTTATAAAATACAAAAAGCAAAATATAACAATAGCTATACCAAAATATTTAATAGTTCTTGCTAAGTCGAATAAATCTTGCACATCTTCCATATGTAAAATTTCTTTTTCATTAAAATGAGGTCTTAATAAATCATTTTTGCCACCCTTTAAATATAATATTAAATTATCAGTAATATCTTCTAATTGTTCAATATTCTTACCAGTGAAATTTTCAGTCTCATTTTCTTCATATTTTTTCATAAAATAATCTTTATCATATGCATTTTGCTCTATACTAAAGACTAAAAGTGTTAAAGATATTGATACTATCATTAAAAATATAACAGTTTTTTTCATGCTTATCCCCTTTATAAAACTATTTTCATATCAAAATAGGATGAAGATATCTTCATCCTATACCATAAGCTTTTCTAACCTTCCTAATTCCTTTATGGGAAAATATTTTAAAAGCTCTTTAAATTGTTCTACTGATAAACCTCTAACACTAGTATAAATATCTATTTTACCCTCAAGATCTGCTTCTTTAAATCTTGAAAGTATATGGTCAAAGTTTTCTTTATCTTCCATTTAAATTTCCTCCTATTAGATAATTATTTCTTCTCTACTATTATGTGAATTTAAATGTTATTTATACCATGTTAAAATTACTAGTTTTCCCAATTGTGATGCACTTCTTGAATATCATCATTGTCTTCGAGCATATCTACTAATTTTCCCATGTTTTTTTCATCTTCTTCGTTTAAGGAAATTGTAGTTTGAGGAATAAAACTTATTTCAGCCATTGCAAATTTGTAACCTTCTTTTTCAAGTCCTTCTTTTACATGATTAAATTGTCCAGGTTCTGTAATTATTTCATAACCATCTTCAGAAACTTCAAAATCCTCTGCATCCAGTTCTATAGAAAGCATAGTAAGTTCGTCTTCATCTATAGAATCATCTCTTTCGATAGCTATTACCCCTTTTCTATCAAACATAAAGGTAACTGATCCTGCTTGACCTAAGTTTCCTTCAAATTTATCGAAAATATGTCTGACATCTGCTGCAGTTCTATTTCTATTATCTGTCAGACAATTAGTAAATACGGCAACTCCTCCTGGTCCATATCCTTCATAGACAATTTCCTCAAAATCATCTAAGCCACCTTCTCCAGAACCTTTTTTAATAGCTCTTTCAATATTATCATTTGGCATATTTTCAGCTTTTGCTTTATCTATAGCTGCCTTTAATGATGGATTGTACTCTGGATCTGGACCACCTTCTTTTGCTGCTACCATTATATATCTACCTAGTTTTGTAAAGATTTTGCCTCGTTTAGCATCTTCCTTACCTTTTTTATTTTTTATATTACTCCATTTGGAATGTCCTGCCATTTATTTCACTCTCCTTAGAATTTACAATTTATATTTTAACATAGATAGAGGAAATTTTCATATCTTTATTTTCATGTTCTGAATATCTATTTAATCTTATGGTGAAGTTATAAATATAAGGTTATTTAAACTTTATTATAAAAGGAGGCTATATGAAAAAGCTTAAACTAAAACTTATTTTTATAGGTATTCTGGCAGGACTTATAAACGGCTTCTTTGGATCAGGAGGAGGGATTATAGTAGTTATAGGACTAGTACATTTGGTAAAGCTTCCAGATTATAAGTCTCATGCTACAGCCCTATCTATTATACTTCCACTATCTATAATAAGCACAGTCATATATTTGTTTAATAATAAAATTCCCTATAAAATTACTATGTTTGCAATGTTGGGTGCCGGGGCAGGTAGTTTTATAGGAGCAAAGATTTTAAATAAAATTCCTATTTATATTTTAAGAAAAATTTTTGGAGCAGTCATAATATACAGTGCAGTAAGGATGTTTAAAGGATGAAAATAATAATAATAGGTTTTTTATCTGGAATAATAAGCGGCATGGGAATAGGAGGGGGAACTTTACTTATACCTTCTTTAGTTTTACTAATAGGTTTATCACAAATTCAGGCACAAGGTGTAAATTTAATAACTTTTATACCAGTAGCTATCATTGCAATATCAACCCATAAAAAAAATGGTAATATTGAATTTAAATACACTAAAACTGTAGCTCTTAGTGGAATATTAAGTGCTATAATAGCATCAACAATAGCAGTAAAAATTTCACCAAATATTTTAAAAAAATATTTTAGTGTATTTTTGTTGACAATGGGTTTGTTTGAGTTTTTTAAAAAAGAGTAATGGATTATAATCCACTACTCTTCCCTTTTGAGTGTTGCATAAATACAATCATCTATTAAATATTTAAAACCTAGACTACTTGCCTTTTCTATTACCTTTTCATTATAAGTTCCTGGTTGAAAGAAAATATACTCTATATTTGATGCTTTTGCTTCATCTAATATATTCATACCTATTTTTGGTGAAACAACCATATCAAGTACATCTATCATTTCTGGGATCTCAATTATTGAGGAATATATTTTTTCACCTTCTATTTCTTCATAGTTAGGGCTTATACCATAGGTCTCATAATTGTGTTCTTTCAACTTTTTCCAAATTTTATATCCCCATCTATCCTTTTTTTGACTAACTCCTATTACTGCCCACTTTTTCTTTTCTAACATTTCTTGTTTAATTTTTGTAAAATCCATAATATCACCTCACAACATACTATACCCTTTATCTTAGTTTTGAATATTAAACTATTATTCTTCCTTTATCTATAGGTAAATGGACTTGTTTAATCTTTTTTATTATTGCATCTCCATTTGTAAAATCCATAATATCACTTATAAAATTATCTTCTCTTCTTTTTTCTATATATAAGTTTATATTTACATTCGTATCAAATTTTGTATCTTTTATGGGATGTTTTTTATTTAAGAGATAGTTTTCTATTTGTCCATAAGAATTATAGTCTATTTTAATTAAATATTCTTCAAATAGTGTCATCTCTATAATCTTACCAGCTTCAAGTGCCGATTTTCCGCTTTGAGTATAGGCCCTTATAAGACCTCCACCCCCTAGTTTTATACCACCAAAATATCTCGTACTTACTATAACGGTATTTCTTAGGTCTTCCTTTTTCATAAGTTCTAAGATAGGTACTCCAGCAGTTCCTGATGGTTCCCCATCATCACTAAATCTTTGAATATTAGATGTTTCGCCTATCACATAAGCATATACATTGTGAGTAGCATCTTTATATTTGTTTTTTATTTTATCAATAAATTCTAAAGCTTCCTCCTCAGAATTTACTTGTTTTGACGAACCAATAAATTTTGATTTATTTATAACTATTTCCTTTTCCCCATATGATAATACTGTTCTATAATTTGACTTCATAAATAATCTTCCTTTCAATCACCCTTCATTAAATTATATATTCACTATATTTCTCCATATCTATTTCATTAATAGTTAACTTTAAATAAGAACCATCTGATTTATGTTCTAGATCTATTATATTATAGTTTTCCATAAAATAATTTAATATATTGTGTTTATCATAAGGAAACTTAAGAGTCACTTCTTTATATTTAAAGGGAAGTTTTTCTTCTACTAATTCCATAAGTTTTAAAAGATTTTTTTCTTCTTTAGCCGATATAAATATCTTGTCTTCTATAAGATTGTCTTCATAAAATATATCTGTTATATCTACTTTATCCATTTTATTAAATACTGTTATGATGGGTTTGTCTAAAACATCCAAGCTTTTTAAGATATCCAATGTTGTTTTTATTTGGATATCTAAATCTTCGTTTGATACATCCACTACATGTAATAATAAGTCTGCATATCTTGTCTCTTCTAAGGTACCTTTAAAAGCTTCAATCAAATTTGTTGGAAGTTTTGATACAAAACCTACAGTATCTGTTATTAAATAATTTTGTCCATTTGGAAGTTTTGCTTTTCTAAGAGAAGTATCTAAGGTTGCAAATAACATATCCTTTACATATACATCTTTTAAATCAACTTCATTGTCATATAATCTTGTAAGTTTATTTAAAAGAGTAGATTTCCCTGAGTTTGTATAACCTACCAATCCAATTATTGGGATATTTGAATCTAGCCTTTGTTTTCTTTGAATATCTCTATTAGATTCCGTTTCTTTTATTTGTTTTTCAATATTATTTACTTCTCTTAGTATGTGCCTTCTATCAGTTTCAAGCTTTTGCTCTCCGGGTCCTCTGGTACCTATCCCTCCACCTTCTCTTGATAAGTAGTCTCTAAATCCCACAAGTCTTGGAAGCCTATATTTAAGCTGCGCAAGTTTTACTTGAAGCTTTCCCTCTTTCGAAGTTGCTCTTTCAGCAAATATATCAAGTATTAAACTTGTTCGATCAATTATTTTTTTTCCTATTAACTCTTCTAAATTTCTTAGTTGAGCCCCTGAAAGCTCATCATCAAAAACAACAGAATCTATATTCAACTCTTCAGAATATGTCTTTATTTCTTCTGCCTTGCCTTTTCCAATAAAAAGTGCAGAATTAATAGCATCTTTTCTCTGAACTATTCTAGCTTCTACTGTTCCTCCAGCTGCTTTTACTAGCTCTTCTAACTCATCGAGAGAATCTTCTATATCTATATCATCCTTATCTAATTCTAAACCTACTATGATAGTTTTTTCTTTTATATTTGTTTCTTTTTTCAACATACCACCATCCTTCTTATTCATTTATGACTATTATACCATTTATTGGAGATATTAACTAATAGATGTAAGTTCTATTATTCTATACAATTCCCTAAAAGTTTAATCATTATTTAGAAATATTAAGTTTATTAACAATTTATTACCATTGTGATATAATATGATTATTCTATATTTTAATA
>NZ_JBQDAA010000028.1:0-3087 GCF_052089545.1 Tissierella sp.
GTTAGGGAGATATGTAAAGGTGTTGAATTAAAGTCAACCTCTACAGTTCATGCCCATTTAGAAAAGTTAGAGTCTAAGGGATATATAAGAAAAGATCCCACAAAACCAAGAGCTATAGAAATATTGGACAAAAATGATGACTTTTTACTTACTAAGAAAAGAACTGTAGATATTCCCATAGTTGGAAAAGTAACTGCTGGTGCCCCTATTCTAGCAGTCGAAAATATCGAAGATACTTATCCTGTACCTTTAGAACTTGTAGAAGGAAATGAAGTATTTATGTTGAAAATTAACGGTGAAAGCATGATAGATGCCGGCATATTAGATGGAGACTTAGTATTAATAAAAGAGCAATCTACTGCTATTAACGGCGATATTGTGGTTGCATTGTTAGATGATGAAGCTACAATAAAACGTTTTTTTAAAGAGGAAAATGCTATTAGATTGCAACCTGAAAATCAGTTTATGGACCCTATTTATTCTAAAAATGTACAAATATTAGGTAAGGCAATAGGTCTATTTAGAAATATTTAATAATATAAATTATATTCATTAGTTTTTATAATAAAAATGGCTCACTAATTTTAGTGGGCCATTTTTATTATAAATTTATTAGATTATTTATATAAAGATTATTCAAACTCATATAAACCCCAAGTTTACAATGTTCATATGTAAGCCCACCTTGATAATATGCAAAATACGGCTCCTTCATTGGACCATCTGCACTTAATTCGATTGAAGAGCCTTCTATAAACCCTCCCGCAGCCATTATAACTTCACTTTCATATCCTGGCATATCAGACGGTTCTGGACTTATATAAGAATCTACAGCTGAAGCTTCTTGTATACCTTTACAAAATTGTACAACTCTGTCTCCATTTAAAAGCTCTATAGCTTGTATTACATCACTTCTTTTATCATCCAAATCAGGTATGATCCTAAAACCTAATCCTTTATAAACAGCTCCCACTAAAAGTGCTCCTTTTACAGCCTCAGATACTACATGAGGTGCTAAAAATAATCCTTGTAGCGTAGTTCTAGTAGTTCCAAATGTCAAGCCTGTATCTTTTCCTAATCCCGGAGCAGTACTTCTATTAGAAATTGCTTCTACTAAATCTTTTTTTCCTACTATATATCCACCGGATAAAGCTAATCCTCCACCTGGGTTCTTTATTAATGATCCTGCCATTATATCAGCTCCCACTTCAGTAGGCTCTTTGACGTCTAAAAATTCACCATAACAATTATCAACCATTATAATTATATCTTTATTATAACTTTTAATTTTGGTAATAGCTTCTTTAATTTCATCAACTGTTAAAGCACGTCTATCACTATAACCAGTAGATCTTTGAATCATAATAATTTTAGTAGATTTATCTATGATATCTATAGCTTTTTCTATATCAATTTTATTATCTATAAGATCAATTTCTTTATAATTTATTCCAAACTCTAGTAATGAACCTTTCTCATTTCCAGTTATGCCTATAACAGTTTGGAGAGTATCATAAGGCGCCCCTGTAATGGATAAGAGTCCATCTCCAGGTCTTAAGATACCTGATAATGTTAATGAAAGGGCATGTGTCCCTGATGATATTGTAGGCCTAACTAAAGCATCCTCAGTCTTAAATATATTTGCATATATTTCTTCAACTTTTTCTCTTCCCACATCTCCATATCCATATCCTGTTGTCCAATAGAAGTCAGTAGAACTAAGTTTGCTCTTCTGCAAAGCATTTATAACTTTATATTGGTTAAATTCTTTAATTTTATCAATATCTGAAAATTTGTTTTTTATTATTTGTTCTTTCTCTCTTACATAATCAACTATTTTTTCGTCTATATTAAATTCTTCGTTTAATAAACCTTTTATTACCTCATCCACTCAAAATCACCCTTCTTTTATAAATTAAAATTCTAATATAACCTCTTCACTTGGTATTATGGTTGAAATTGCATGTTTATATATAAGTTGTTGTTTTTCTTCACTATTTAAAATAATAGTATAGTTATCAAAACCTCTAACTGTGCCTTTTATTTGATAACCATTGATGAGAAATATTGTGATCCTTATATTATTTTTTCTAGCTGAGTTTAAAAATGTATCCTGCAAATTAACTGGTTGTTTCATCTAATTCCTCCAATAGTTTATTTTAAATCTATTTTAATTTTTCTATTATATATTTTTTAGTAAAATTCTTAAGTGAATCAAAGTCTTCAAATTCATCTACATCTATCCATTTTATTCTATTATCTCTTCTAAACCAAGTGAGCTGTCTCTTAGCATAGTTTCTACTTTTTTGTTTAATTAAATCTATAGATTCTTCTAAAGTTGAATCCTTATTTAGATGCATAATTATTTCTTTATATCCAATTCCTTGCAATGCTACTGAATCAGGTTTATATCCCATTTCTAAAAGAAATTTTACTTCTTCTATAAGTCCATTTTCTATCATAGAGTCTACTCTTTTATTTATTTTATCATATAACTTACTTCTATCCATATTTAAACATATTATAGCTAAGTTATAATCTTTGTTTTCTTTTCGGAAATTTTTATTATATTCAGACATTGGCTTTTTAGTTATATCATATATTTCCAAAGCTCTTATAACTCTTTTTTTATCATTTATGTTGATTTTATTTGCACTTATAGGATCTATCTCCTCTAATAAATTATGAAGATACTTTAATCCTTTTTCCTTAGATATTTTATCATATTTATTTCTTATATTTTCATCATATACTACTTTAGTAAAATCCAAATCATATACTAATGAATTAATATAAAGTCCTGTTCCACCCACTACCATAGGTAATTTATTTTTTCTATTTATATCTGTTATTAAACTTTTAGCTTTTAATTTAAAATCTGAAACAGTAAAATCTTCATTAGGATAAAATATATCTAATAAATGGTGTGGTATTCCTTCCATTTTTAATGGAGATAATTTTGCAGTACCAATATTCATATATTTATATATCTGCATTGAATCAGACGATCTAATTTCACCATTTAAACTTTTAGCTAATTTTAAAGATAGGTTTGTTTTCCCGATACCTGTGGGTCCAGTTATTACA
>NZ_JBQDAA010000028.1:3097-14841 GCF_052089545.1 Tissierella sp.
ACATAATTTTTCTTTCATATAATCATCCTTTTTACATAATTCTTAAAAATTGTTTTTCTATATCTTTTTTACTTAATTCTGTAATTGTAGGTCGTCCATGAGGACATGTATATGGATTTTCGCACTTTTGTAAATCATTAAATAAAGCCATTATTTCTAAATTATCTATCTTATCCCCACTTTTAATAGCATTCGTGCAAGATATTTTCATTATTTTATCTATTTTAACTTCATAATTATTTTCTATATTATCTTCTAATCTATCCAATATATCTAAAAATAAATTTCTAACTTTAGGTTCTCCAAATAACATTGGAACACCCCTTAATGCAATACTATTTTCTCCAAAAGCATCAAATAAAAAACCTAGTTTTTTAAATATATCCTTGTTTTCATTTATAACTTCTATTTCTTTATTTGTAAATTCTATTATCTCTGGATATAAAAGTTGTTGAATTGTAATTTTTTCTTCACTAAATTCTTTTCTATACCTTTCATACATTATTCTTTCATGAGCAGCATGTTGATCAATAAAAAACAACTTTTCATCTATCCTGCTTTCAGCAATAATATATGTGTTAAAAACTCTTCCGATAGGTTTTATATCTAATAATATATCATCTATCTTTTGTTCTGTTATATTTTCATTTATGTCAATATCTTCATTTGTATTTATTTTTGAATCAAGATAAGAACTTTTATTACTAAGTTGAGAAATATCTGCATCAACATTTTTGTCTTTTTTATCTTTTATATATTTGTCTAATGTTAAATCTTTAATTATAATGTTTGTTTCACTTTTATTTATATATTTATCATGATTTGGTTTACTATGTTTTTGCAAAATTTTCTCATTTTCAAAGTTCTTTTCAACACTATTAAATAATTTTGGTAAAGAATTCTGAGCTTTATTTTGTTGATTAATAAAACTCATTTCAGGAATAGTCACAGAAGACATAAGCCTTTCTTTTACTACTTTTGTAATAATATTATAAATATTTTTAGAATCAACAAACTTAACTTCTTGTTTAGTAGGATGAATATTTATATCAATTTCATTTGGATTTAGATGCATATTAAGAATAAAAACAGGTAAACGATTTAAAGGGATTAAAGATTTATATTCTTTTTCTATTATTTTAGATATATCTAAATGTGATATATATCTACCATTAATATATAAATATTGATGCTTTCTATTAGCCCTATAAAGTTTATTATTTGATAAAAATCCATTTATCTTTATCTTATCTTCTGTGTGATCAATATAAACTAGATTATTATAGTAATCTTTTCCTAAAACACTATATATAGTGTTTTCTAAGTTATTATTACGAGGAGTCTTTAATGTGATTTTCCCATCTTTTATTAATTTAAATGATATCTTAAAGTTACCTAGAGCAAGCTTATTTATCGTTTCACTTATATGATTTGATTCTACACTAGAGCTTTTTAAAAACTTTTGTCTAACAGGTAAATTATAAAATATGTCACGTACTATAATAGTAGTTCCCTTAGGACACCCTATTTTATTAGCTCCGACTATCTCTCCATCTTTTATAAAAGTTTGTACACCTACATTCGAAGTCTCAGTCTTGCTAAGAACTTCTAGCTTAGATACACTTGATATGCTAGCTAAAGCTTCTCCTCTAAAGCCTAATGATAATACATTATATATATCACCTACTGTTTTAAGCTTTGAAGTTGAATGTCTTTTAAAAGCTAATCTAATATCTTCTTTATCCATACCCTCACCGTTATCAGTAACTCTTATATAAGATTTTCCACCATTTGCAATTTCAATTATTATATCGTCTGCACCTGCATCAATAGAGTTTTCTATAAGTTCTTTAACTATAGATGATGGTCTTTCTATAACTTCTCCTGCTGCTATTTGTTGGATTGTAGATTCATCTAATATTTTAATTTTACTCATATTAATTCTCCTCTAGATCTTTAGCTTCTTTTATTAACTTATTTAATATATTTATAGATTCAATAGGTGTCAAATCATCAATATTTATTTTTCGTATTTCTTCTATATAATAATCTTTTTTGTAACTAGACAAATCCAATTGCTTAGCTTCTTCTTTAAGTTCAAATGAATTTTTAGCAATATCTAGTTCATGAGATGTTTCGATGCTATTTAATATTTTATTTGCATTATTTATGATTTCTTTATTTATTCCGGCAAGTCTCGCTACTTCGATACCATAACTCTTATTGGTACTTCCTTCAATTATTTTTCTAAGAAAAATAATTTCATCACCATCTTGTTTTGCCGACATAGTAAGGTTTTTTATATTATCAAATTCATTTTGAAGCTGAGTTAACTCATGATAGTGAGTAGCAAATAAAGTTTTTGCATTTATAGTCGTTGCAATGTGTTCAACTACTGCCCAGGCTATACTAAGTCCATCATATGTGCTAGTACCTCTTCCAACTTCATCTAAAATTATCAGACTGTTTTCTGTGGCATTTTTTATTATGTTGGACACTTCATTCATCTCTACCATAAAGGTACTATCTCCACCTGAAAGATTATCAGACGCCCCTATTCTAGTAAATATTCTATCTACTATAGATATATCCGATTGTTTTGCGGGAACAAAACATCCTATTTGAGCCATAAGTATTATTATAGCTACTTGTCTCATATAAGTAGACTTCCCTGCCATATTAGGCCCGGTAATTATATTTATCATATTTTCTTCTTTATTTAGATAAGTATCATTAGGTATAAATAGATTGTTATCTATTAAAGATTCTACTACTGGATGACGACCTTCAACAATGTTTATATGACCTTTATTATTTAATTTAGGCCTAGTATAATTATTTTCATAAGATATTTTAGCTAAAGAAATAATTACATCTAATAAAGCTACTATTTTACTTGATAATTGTATTCTAGGGATTTCTAGTTTTATCTCTTCTCTAATTGTTTGAAATATCTTATATTCTAAATCTAAGGATTCTTCTTTAGCATTAAGAATAGTATCTTCCATTTCTTTTAATTCTTCAGTATAATATCTCTCTGAATTTTTTAGAGTCTGTTTTCTTATAAAATAATCTGGTGCTTGAGATATATTAGACTTAGTGATTTCAAAATAATATCCAGCAACTTTGTTATATCCTATTTTTAAATTTTTAATGCCTGTTTTTTGTTTTTCAGTAGCCTCTAAATTAGCTAGCCACTCTTTACCTCTTAAATTAGCTTCATTGATTTTATCTAAAGTATAATCAAATCCCTTTTTAATCAATCCACCTTCTTTTATTGTAATAGGTGGACTATCTTTTATAGAAATATCTATAAGATTAAAGATGTCTTGTAAATCATCCATTTCTTTACCTATGTGATATAGATGAGTCTCATCTATATCACATAGTATTTCTTTAAATGATGGTAATATTTCCAAAGAATTTTTTAATGCTATAAGATCCCTACCATTACAAGCACCACTCGAAATTTTACCTGATAATCTTTCTAAATCGTAAACTTTCTTTAAAAGAGTACGAAGGTTTTCTAACAATGGTATGTTACTAATAAAATATTCTACCATATCTAATCTTTTATTAATATTTTGTATATTTAATAATGGTTCTTCTAACCATCTTTTAAGAAGTCTTCCTCCCATAGAAGTATTTGTTTTATCTAATACTGATATTAAAGCTCCTTTTTTTTGCCTTGAAAGTATAGTTTCATGAATTTCTAAGTTAATTCTCGTATTTATATCTAATACCATATAATCGTTAGATTCATAAAAGAATAAATTATTTATATGATTTAATGATCGTTTTTGAGTTTCATTTAGATAATCTATAAGTTTAGAGGTAGCTATAATAGAGTAAAGTTTTTTCTGTATTTTTAGATCTTTTAATGTCTTGTTAAATAATTTTGTTATCTCTTTATATAAATCATTGCTCATATTTGAATCTTCGTAAATACTAAAAAATGGATTTAAGTTGTTTTTTATTATATTTATATATTTAGTATTTGATAATAGCTCTTCATTGCAAATTATTTCTGATGGATATATCTTCCCAAGTTCATCTACTATAAACTTATACAATTTCTCTTCATCTTTGCTTAAAAATTCAGTAGTATACATTTCACCTGTGGAGTTATCTACATAGCTTAAACCAACCCCCGTATTATCAATAAAAATTGATGCTAAAAAATTATTTGTTTTATCATCTAATATATTAGAATCTGTGATAGTTCCTGGAGTTACTACTCTTACGACATCTCTTCTTACTATTTTCTTCGCTGATGAAGGATCTTCTAATTGTTCACAAATAGCTACTTTATATCCTTTTTCCACAAGTCTTCCTATATAAGTTTCTGCAACATGATAAGGAACTCCACACATCGGAGCCTTTTTATCCATTCCAGCATTTCTTTGAGTTAAAGTGATTTCTAGTTCTCTAGATGCTATAAGCGCATCCTCAAAAAACATTTCATAAAAATCTCCTAGTCTAAAGAATAATATAGAATTAGGATGCTTTTCTTTTACTGACATATATTGTTCCATCATGGGTGTTAATTTTTTCAAAATATAACCTCCATTATTATTTAAATTACTATTCCTTCTAAACTAAAGTTTTTAACATTGTTAATCTTTACATTTACTATATTTCCGATTAACCTATCACTACCTTTAAAGTATACAATTTTACCAGTTGTTGTTTTGCCATTTAAGGTATTCTTATTATTTGTATCTGTTCCTTCTACCAGTATTGGAACTATTTGATTTAGCAACTCTTCATTTTCTTTCAATCCGATTTCACGAAGCAAGGCTATTAACCTTTGAAATCTTGCATGCTTTACTTTATTTGGTACTTGTTCTTGCATAGAAGCTGCTGGAGTACCCTCTCTAATAGAATAAAGAAAAGTATATGCTGAATCAAATCTTACTTCTTTTACTAATTCTAAAGTTTCATTAAAATCCTCTTCAGTTTCTCCTGGAAATCCTACTATTATATCTGTAGTTATACTTATATCTGGCTTTTCATTTCTTATCTTTTCTATATTATTTAAATAACTTTCACGTGTATACTTTCTGTTCATAAGTTTTAAAATTCTATTACTCCCCGATTGCACCGGAAGATGTAAATGATTACATAATTTATCTAATCTTCCATAGGAGTTTATAAGTTCATCTGATATATCTTTAGGATGCGATGTCATGAATCTAATTCTTTCTATTCCCTCTATGTCATTTATATCTTTTAATAAATTGGGAAAAGTATATTTTTTATCTAGTGTATTTCCATAGGAATTTACATTTTGACCTAAAAGAGTAACTTCTTTACATCCATTTTTTGCTAAATTATCTATTTCTTCTATTATATTTTTAGGATCCCTACTAATTTCTCTACCTCTTGTATATGGAACTATACAATAAGTGCAAAAGTTATTACAACCATGCATTATGTTTACATAAGATTTAAATTCATATTTTCTATTAGCATCAATTGATTCATCTATTTCTCTAGTATCTTCGACTATATCGGTAATTGTAGAGCCAGTCATTAAATGATTATTTATTAGTTGAGGAAGTTTTTGAATATTATTAGTGCCAAATATAATATCTACTTGTTTATATTTGGAAGTTATAATATCAATAATTTCCTGTCTTTGCATCATACAACCACATACCGCTAATATTAAATCTGGATTTTCTCTTTTTTCTTGTTTTAATTCACCCAATTTTCCTAGTACTTTATCTTCAGCAGATTTTCTTACAGCACATGTATTATATATTATTAAATCCGTTTTTTTTATATCATCAGTTAATACATATCCCATTTCCTCTAATATCCAAGATATCTTTTCAGAATCATGTTCATTCATCTGACATCCATAAGTTTCTACTATATATTTTTTTGATTTATTTGTTTTATTCTTAATTTGATTCATCATTTTCCTCCTACTTGTTTTTATCTAATCTATTATATCAAATCTTTGTATAAAATAAAAGACTAGTTAATTTCAAGTATTAAACTTCTATTTCTATTGATCAAATATTATTAGTTCCTTAATACAATAGCCCATTATAATAATTCTTGGCTATTACTTTTAATATTAAAAAAGAGCCTCTCAGGCTCTTATGATCTATTATTTAACTCTATTTCCAAATATCCTTCTAAATAGGCTTTGTTCTTTATATTTTGTAATCTCTTTTTTAAGTTTATCATTTTCTTTCAATTGTTCTTGATACTTCATTTTTAATTTTGCATTTTCACAAACTAATACATCTCTTTCCTGTAAATTCATCTCATTTCTGAGTAAAATTATCTCTTCTTTTAAATTTGATATTAAAGTAGATGTATCTTGATTTCCTAAATAAATATACTCTTCCAATCTTTCAAAGAAACTTTCTTCTAATGCTTCAGAAACTTTCATAGCTATTTCCGATGACTCTATTGTATCATAACTTCCCTTAGCTATATCTATTGAGCTATTTTCTTGAGACATAATAGTTTCCGGAGAATTTATTATTAATTTCACTTGTTTGTTTCCAAAACCTTTATCTTTTAAACTTTTAATATATTGAATTAGTTCAATTTCCTTATAAGTATAATATCTATGATTAGAGTCCTTTCTTGGTATATCTATTTCAAATTCTTTTTCATAATATCTTAAAACATGAGGAGCATACCCTGTAATATCTGCAGCTTCAGATATAGTATATTCTATATTGTGATCTAACATAATTTACCCCCTCTTTAATACTTAACTATAAATAGTTATCGATTAAAGATAAATACCCCTGTATAAATTTAAAATCAACTATAGTTTATTTATATATAAAAGATAATAATACTATATAGTATTATTATCTTTTATAGTTTATTGTTTATTATCTAATATATCCCCTATAGTAGGTTCTTCATCTTCTTCTATACTTATATTTTTTTCCTTTATTTCTTCTTTTTCTTCTTTTCCTTCTTCTTCAATTTCTTTAATACTAAGACTAATTCTTTTTTCTTCTAAATCTATATCTATCACTTTTACATCTACACTATCTCCAACATTTAGAACATTAGAAGGATTTTCTATATGTTCTTTAGCAATTTGCGAAATATGAAGTAAACCATCTACTCCTTCATCTAATCTCACAAATGCACCAAAAGGTAAAATATTTACTACTTTTCCTTTTACAACATCACCTAATTCTACATTCTTTTCAAATTCATCCCAAGGTTTTGGAAGTGTTTGCTTTAAACCCAATGATATTCTATTTCTTTCTTTATTTAAATCTAAAATTTTAACCTCAACTTTATCTCCTGGGTTTAAAATATTAGATGGATGTTTTACTCTGTTCCATGATAGATCTGATATGTGAATCAATCCATCTACTCCACCTAAATCTACGAATGCACCGAAATCAGTAAGTCTTTGAACTACTCCTTCTATATTTTCTCCTATAGTTAACTTACTCCAAACTTCTTCTCTTTGAGCTTCTAATTCTTCTTTTTCAATTTCTTTTCTACTTAATATAACTCTTCTTTTTCTCTTATCAAAATCTATTATTTTTGCTTTTAATGTAGCATCTTTATATTCTTCCATGTCTTTAACAAAGTTTACTGATATTAGTGAGGCCGGCATAAAGGCTTCTATTCCTTCTACCGATACTATAAGACCACCTTTAACAACTCTTAAAACTTTTCCTTCTATAATAGTTTCATTGTTGAAATGCTCTTCAAGTATTTCCATATTTTTTATATTACCAACTCTTTTATATGATAATACTACATTTCCTTCACCATCATCCGCTTTAAGAATATAAACGTCTATTTGATCCCCTTCTTTAAATAAATCTTTAGGATTTACATCTTCATCATTTGACAGTTCATCTTTACTAATTATTCCATCAGATTTATAGTTAATATTTACCATCACTTCATTAGAAGTTACAAATATTACTTCTCCTGTTACTATTTCTCCTTTATGAATTCTTGTAAAAGAATTCTCAATTGCCTCCATCATTTCATTATCATTAAAATTATCCATTGTATAAACAGCCTCCTCAATTATCCAATCAGGTGTAGAAGCACCTGCTGTTATTCCTATTGTATTAAATTTTGATACGTTTTGTAAAGATAAATCGTCAATTGTTTCTATATGAAACACATTTCCACAATGCTTTTTACTTATTTCTTTAAGTTTTAAGGTGTTTGAACTATTATATCCTCCAATAACTATCATAGCATCTACTTTTTTTGCTAATTCCATAGTAGAATTTTGTCTATTTGTAGTAGCTGAACAAATCGTATTAAACACTTCAACTACTTGTCCTTTTTTACTAACTTCTTCAGAAAGGAGATAGAATTTTTCATATGTATTAGTAGTTTGAGATACTATACATATTTTATCTAAATTAGGTATAGTTTTTAAATCTTCCTTATTATTAACTATATAAGCTGAATTAGAACACCATCCATTTATACCTATTACTTCTGGATGACTTGAATCTCCTATTATAACTATATCATATCCCTTATCCTTGTATTCTTCTACTTTTTTATGAACTAGTTTCACATAAGGACAAGTTCCATCTAACATATTAATATTTGAATTTTCCATTTTTTCAACTTCTATTTTAGTAATTCCATGAGCCCTAATCATTATATTTTCAACATCATTTATATTATCAATGTTTTTTAATCCTTTTTTTTCTAAATCATTAACTAATTGTGGGTTATGAATTAAAGGTCCATATGAATATAATGTACCATCAGATTGTTTTAGATTGTTCAATGCCATATCCACTGCTCTTTTTACGCCAAAACAAAATCCTGAGTTTTCTGCTATAAAAATATTCAATAATTTACCTCCTTATTCTTCAAACTATATATTTGAGATAAAATATATTTACTAAACTCTTTATATTCTTCCTGTGTAGGTTTGTTTTCTATGTCTTCATAAATATAAAGACACTTTCCTATAGTTATCTTTACTTTACTAAATAAGTTATAGTTACTCTCTATATATATAGGTAAAACTGGTGTCTTAGATCTTATTGCAATCAATGATACACCAGATTTAGCATTATTAATATCTAATTCTTTTACTCTTGTACCTTCAGGAAAAATACCTAAGACTTTTTTATCTTTCAATAATTTTAATGAGTTTTTGACTGCACTTATGTCAACCTTATCTCTATTTACTGGAAATACTCCTAATTTTGAAAGTATAACTTTTAACATCTTATTATTAAATAATTCTTTTTTACCCATCCATGATATTTTTCTAGGGAATAATATAGATATTAAAATAGGATCTAAGTTATTTGAATGATTGGAACAAACTATTAAATTCCCCTTTGATGGAATATTTTCTTTTCCATCTACTTCAAACCTATATATAAAACTAAGTATAACATAAACAATATTAGCTAATAAATCATAAAACAATAATATTACCTCCTATTTATAGATGATATAATTGTTTCTACTACCTCATCTAGTGTCATTTTAGTAGTATCTATTAAAATAGCATCTTTGGCTATTTTTAAAGGATTTACTTTTCTAGTACTATCTATATTATCTCTTTTTTTTATATCCTCTTTTATTTCTCTAAGATTTGATTTAGAGCTACTATCTTTATATAATTCCTTATGTCTTCTTAAAGCCCTCTCTTCTATAGTTGCAGTTAAAAAGTATTTATATTTAGAGTCACTTAATACTGCTGTCCCTATATCCCGTCCATCCATTACTACATTTTTATTTTGACTCATTTCTTTTTGTAATTCTACCATTTTTTCTCTAACTTCTGGTATCATAGCTACAGATGAAACATTTTTGCTTATATAACTTAACCTTATTTCATCATTTAATATTTTATTATCTAAATAAATGTTTCCATCTTTAAAATCAATTTTAGTAGTTTTTAATAATTCTATTATTTTCTCTCTATCTTTGGGATCTATTCTATTGTGTAAGATCTTCCAAGTCAATGCACGGTACATAGCACCAGTATCTATATGCTCAATATTAAGATATTTAGATATCATTTTAGCTATTGTGCTTTTACCTGATCCTGCTGGTCCATCTATTGCAATAGAGTAAATTTCTTTTTGCATAAAATCCCCCTTACTATCTACGAACGTTTATAATATATGATATTAATCATTATACCTTTTAATTATATATTAAATATAATTAGTATACAAGGGATTTAGAGTTAAATTTCACTATATATGTCTTTAAACACTACTTCCTGCTAAAAAGCCTGTTGAAAATGCTATTTGTAAATTAAATCCGCCTGTTAAAGCATCTACATCTATCATTTCACCTGCAAAAAAAAGATTTTCCACAATAAGTGACTCCATAGTAGAAGGATTTATTTCTTTTACATCTATACCTCCACTTGTAATTATAGCTTCTTCTATAGGTCTTAAAGATTTAAATTGCAATTTCATGTTTTTAATAATATATATTAAGTTTTCCCTTTCAACTTTTGTAATTTGATGGACTATTTTTTCAGGATTAATGTTTGATAGTTTTATAATTGTAGATATAATCTTTTGTGGAAATAAATCATTTAAAGAATTTTTAAATTGTTTATTATTATATAAAGTGAAATCCCTTAAAATTCTCTCATCTAATTTATTATAATTTAAAGCAGGTTTCAAATCAATTGAAAAACTTAAATCTTTTGTTATATACTTATGTATATAAGAACTTGTAGTAAGAACTATTGGACCAGAAATACCATAATGAGTAAAAATCATATCTCCAAATTGACTATAAATTTCCTTCTCATTTTTAAAAGTTTTTAAAGTAACATTTTTTAATGATAAACCTTGTAATTCTTTTATGAAAGGATCTTTTATTTGAATTGAAGTTAATGAAGGTTTTAAATCTATTAAAGTATGTCCCAAGTTTTTTACAAACTTAAATCCATCTCCAGTTGAACCAGTCAATGGATAACTAATTCCACCTGTAGCTAATATTAATTTATCAAACTCCAAAGTTTCTTTATCTGTAATCACTTTAAATTTATTTTTAGTTTTTAAAATGTTTTTCACTTTAGTCTCTAGAAGTAAATTTACACCACTTCTATCTATAAATTTACTTAATGCTCCAATTATATCACTTGATTTATCACTTTTAGGAAATATTCTATTTCCTCTTTCAATTTTAGTTTCTACATTATATTGTTTTAATAATTCAATCAAATTCTCATTTGTAAAAGAATAAAAACTACTATACATAAAATTTTTATTTGTAACTATAAATTCAAAAAAATCTTCAATAGATAAGGCATTAGTTACATTACACCTACCCTTACCAGTTATAAATAGTTTTTTTCCTATTTTTTTATTTTTTTCTATTAAAGAAACATCTCTTCCTTTAAAAGATGCTGTTCCTGCCGCTAATATACCTGCAGGCCCTGCTCCTATAACGCCTATTTTTTCTTTCATAGTGACTCCTTTTTAATTTAATAAAAATCTTATCATTTATGACAAGATTTTTTAAGATATTCTTATGAATTTACTATTCTATATTATTATAAATATTGTACTTTTTCCAAACTTTTTCTAGATCCTCAAAATAATTACTCAGGTCTTCTTTCTTCTCAATGCCTAGTGCTATTATAAGAGCATTTATAAGGCTCATAGGAGCCACTAATGAATCTACAAATGATAGCATATCACTTGGAGCTATAAGCGATATATCAGCTTTCTGAGCCGCAGGTGATATTAAACTATCTGTTATAGTTATGATTTGAG
>NZ_JBQDAA010000028.1:14851-17208 GCF_052089545.1 Tissierella sp.
ACTTCCATTATTCTTTGAGAATATCTAGGATAAGTAATAATTAATATAACATCTTCTGAAGAAATATTTAATAACTGTTCAAAAATATCATTAGGACCAATATCTATTAATCTCACATTGTCTAGTAAAAATTTCAAGTAAAAGTTTAAATATCCAGCTAAAAAATATGAACTTCTAAGTCCTATTATATATATATGTTTAGCTTCTAATATGTTTTTTATAGCTTTATTAAAAGAAGAAATATCTATTTCATTTATTATTTTTTTTATATTATCCATATCAGTTTCCATAGTAGACGCTATTATATTTCTTTTATCTTCATAATTATTTTTAACTAAGTTCAGTCTTTGAACTGTAGTAAGTTTAGTTTTTATAAATTCTTGAAGCTCATCTTGTAATTCTCTATATCCACTATAGCCTAATTTTAAAGAAAATCTAACTACTGTAGACTCACTTACACCTGTAGCTTCTCCTAAAGCTGATGCTGTTAAAAATGCCGCTTTATCATAATTATTCAAAATAAAGGTAGATATTATTTTATGACCTTTGCTTAATTGGGAATAATTTTTTTTTATTGTTTTCATTATATCAGGATAACTTGCCATATATTATAACCTCCTTCTGAGATGATTTATAAGTCTGAAGATTTTTCTACAATATATAATATTGGAGGATGATTTTTTTGATTTATAAAAGTATTTTTTAAAACATTAAATTTTTTTTGATTTAAAGATTTTAACATATTTTCTACTGCATTTTTTTCTTTAAGTCCATTTTCATGTCCTATATATGAATTTATAAGCAATAATCCATTATTATTTAATAACTCCAAAGATTCATGTATGCTTTTTATTGTAGAACTAGCTTTTGTAATAATACTTTTATTTCCTCCAGGTAAATACCCTAAATTATATATTATAAAATCTAATTTACATGGGATATATTTTTGTATATTTTCATGACTATCTTTTATAAGCTCTACCCTCTCTAAAAAATTAAATCGATTTAAAAGATCTTTTGTTTTTTGTATGGCATGCTCCTGTATATCAAATCCATATACTTTTCCATTGGAGCCAACTTTTTCAGCTAATAAAGCCGTATCATTGCCATTCCCTACAGTAGCATCTAATACAACTTGTCCACTCTTAACATAACTATCTATATAAGATTTTGTAATTAGCACTGTATTATTTAAAAATTTATAACTCATATTTCCCCCTATAATGACAATATATATTTCATTTCTTCATCATCTAAATATCTCCATTCACCAAATTGTAAACCTCCTATATCTATTTCTCCAATAGATACTCTTTTAAGTTTTTTAATTGGATGATTTATTGCTTCACACATTTTTCTTACTTGTCTATTTCTGCCCTCATTTATTTCTATTTCTAATATAGATTCATTTTCATAATTTTTAACAATCTTTATACTAGCTGGAGAAGTTTTTTTTCCGTCTATCATTATACCCTTTCTGAATTTAGTTAGTTCTGATTTATTTGGTGTTCCTTCTACTATGGCAATATATTTTTTTATAACTTCATTTCTAGGATGAGTAATCTTATTTGTAACATTTCCATCATTAGTAAGTAAAATAAGTCCACTAGTATCCATATCAAGCCTCCCTACGGGATATATTCGTTCTTTTACCCCCTCTATTAGATCTATTATTATCTTTCTATTTCTTTCGTCATCTGTAGTTGTTACGTAACCCAAAGGTTTATTTAACATAATATATATTTTATTTTCTTCTAACTTTATTATTTTTTTATTAACTCGTACTACATCTTTATCTGGATCTACATTTATCCCTTGACGAGTAACAATCTTTTCATTTACACTTACTAGTCCATCATCTATCATTTTCTCAGATTTTCTTCTAGATGCCACACCACATTTTGCCATATATTTTTGAAGTCTCATTGTCTTCCCCCTTTATCTAAGTGTATCTTTATTTATTTTTAAGTAATTTTTCTATTATATTATATCTTTTAACTTTATTTTTAGATATTACATCTTCCTCTTTAATAAGCACTCCTTCTAAATAGGTTTCTATTGTACCTATTTTATCTCCTTTTTGAATAGTTTTTGTATAATTATCATTTAAATTTATTTTTAAATGGTCTCTCTCTTCATTTGAAAGTGGATATATAAATTCATTGGAAGCTAACCCATAAACTACTGAATTCATATTATTTATGACCTTTTTCTGAATTAATTGATTTTTATCATAAATAACATATGGCTGATAATTTTCAAATCCATAATCCATTAATTTATAGTTATCATTAAACCAATCATAGGCATTTAAACTTACTGCTATTAAGTTCATCCCATCTCGCTTACTAGTAGAA
>NZ_JBQDAA010000028.1:17218-17666 GCF_052089545.1 Tissierella sp.
AGAAACCAAACATCTACCAGAAGTTAAAGTATATCCTGTTTTACCACCATTTCCACCCTCATACTCCCATAGAGTTTTATTTTTATTTACAAAAATATCATTTTTTTCTCTTTGAGCTTTATGAGTTTTAGTTTTAAATATTTGTTTAAATTCATCATTTTTTAATGCTTCCTTAGTGATGATAGCTAAATCATAAGCTGTGGAATAGTGTCCTGCCTCATCCAAACCATGTGGATTTTTAAATTTAGTATTATCCGCACCGATTATTTTAGCTTTATAATTCATATTATTAACAAATTCCTTTTCTGTTTTACTAATATGATTAGCTATAGCTACAGAAGAATCGTTTCCAGATCTTAACATTAATCCATAAATTAAATCTTGTAAACTCAATATTTCATTTTTTTCTAAATATATACTCGACCCTTCAATATTTATACTTTTCTCA
>NZ_JBQDAA010000029.1:0-17320 GCF_052089545.1 Tissierella sp.
ATAAAAAAAGAATCAGAAGTATTGAAAAATACTACTTGATTTAAAGAGGAGAATATATCATGATAGAGATAAAAAATGTAGTAAAAAAATATGGAGATTTAAAAGTTGTAGACAATGTATCTGCTCAAATAAAAAAAGGTAAAATAACATCTATTATTGGGCCGAATGGAGCAGGTAAAAGTACACTTTTATCTATGGTAAGTAGGTTAATTACAAAGGAAGGTGGTGAGATACTTGTAGAAGGTAGGGAAATTGAAAAATGGGACAGTACTGAACTAGCTAAGAAAATATCTATTTTAAAACAATCTAACCATATAAATATTAGACTTACAATTAGAGAATTAGTAAGTTTTGGACGATTTCCCTATAGCCAGGGCAATTTAACTAAAGAAGATTTAAAACATATAGATGATGCGATAGAGTACTTAAATTTAGAAGATATAGAAGATAAATACTTAGACAATCTAAGTGGTGGTCAAAGACAAAGAGCATATCTAGCAATGGTTATAGCTCAAAATACAGAATATATCCTACTAGATGAACCCTTAAATAACTTAGATATGAAGCATTCCGCGGAGATCATGAAGATATTAAGAAGACTAGCAGATGACTTAGGAAAAACGATTGCTATAGTTATACACGATATAAACTTTGCATCTTGCTATTCAGATTATATAGTAGCTTTGAAGGATGGAAGAATTGCTGAGGATGGTAGGACCGAAAATATAATAGATAAAGAGTTATTAGCTGGAATTTATGATATGGAATTTAAGATACAAGATATAGATAATATGAAGTTATGCGTATATTATTAAATTATATAAAAAGGATGGTAAAAATGAAAAAAATAAAAACAATGGCAGTAGCATTAATGATGATGGCTTTATCGCTTACAGTAGTAGCTTGTGGTAATGAAACAGACCTAGATAAGCAGCCTGAGGTTAATGAAGAAGATTTAGCAATTACAGTCACACATGAACTAGATGAAATAACATTAAATAAAAGTCCGGAGAGAGTAATAGTATTTGATTATGGTGTCTTAGATAGCTTAAATAATATGGGTGAAAATATAATCGGCTTACCTAAAAAGACACTACCTTCCTATCTAGATAAGTTTTCAGGTCAAGACTATGAAGATGTAGGAACTCTACAAGAACCAAATTTCGAACTGATCTATGAACTTAAACCAGATTTAATAATAATATCTGGAAGACAGGCAGATTTATATGAAGAATTTAAGGAAATAGCACCCACAGTATATCTTAATATTGATGGTGGAGATTATATGAATTCATTTAAAAATAATTTAAATATCTTAGGTGAAATATTCGACAAAGAAGATAAGGTAAAAGAAGAAATAAAAGAAGTAGAAGATAAAATAAGTATTATAAATGAAAAAGCAAATGAAATGGATGAAACAGGCTTATTTGTTATGGCTAATGATGGCAGCTTAAGCGTATATGGTGCTGATTCAAGATTTGGTATACTATATAATGAATTTGGAATAAAACCAGTTGATGATACTATAGAATCAAGTACTCATGGACAAAAAATATCATTTGAGTATATAGTTGAAAAGGATCCTGATTATATATTTGTGATGGATAGAGCACTTGTAACTGGTGCGGAAACTCTAGCTCAAAAGACCTTAGACAATGAACTAATGGAGCTAACCAAGGCTTATAAGAATGATAATATAATATACTTAGATGCTCATATCTGGTATGTATCATCAGGTGGAATAACTGCTACAAAGACTATGACTGAAGAAGTTCTAGAAGGAATAAGTAAATAGATAAAAAACTACCTAAACTTAGGTAGTTTTTTTATAAGAAAATATAGATATTTAATCTGGATGGACATGTACATCTATGTGTTTTACTAGTTCAAACTTTTTTTCTATTTTATCATGGACACGATCAGCAACTACTTGACCTTCGCCTAATGTTTTATTAGCATCTGCAATAATTGTTAAATCAACATATATTACATTTGCAAACATCCTTGTTTTCATTTCTCTTATCCTTATAACTCCACTTTGTTCTAATACCAACTCTTTAATCTCATCTTCTAATGCTTTATCACAAGATTTATCTACCATTTTATCAATTGCATCTTTAAATATTTCTACAGCTGCCTTCAGTATAAAAATACTAATAACAATACTTGCTAGAGGGTCTAGTATAGGAAAACCAAGACGTGCACCAAATATTCCTATAAAAGAACCTACAGATGATAGGGCGTCTGTCCTATGATGCCAAGCATCTGCTAAAAGGGCACCGGAATTTATCTTATCAGCATTTGTTTTAGTATATCTATATAAAGCTTCTTGGGCAATTATAGAAATAATAGCTGCCACTAGAGCTAAAGTGCCAGGAATAGTTAAATTTCCATAATTTCTTGATAAGATTTTTCTAAGACCAACTTGAGCTATACCTAAAGCAGTAATAGTTAGTATAACAGAAAGTATAATAGCTACTACACATTCCAATCTTTCATGGCCATAGGGATGTTCTTTGTCTGCTTCCTTATGGGACATTTTTATTCCTAACATTACACCTAAAGTACTAAGTACATCAGATGCAGAGTGGACTCCATCTGATATCATTGCGCCTGAGGATGCTACTATACCCGCAGTCAATTTAAAGATACTTAAAAGAAGGGTTACTATGATACTATTTCTAGAGACTTTTATAGCTATATCTTCCCTTGTAGAATTTGAATTTTTATGATTGCTCATTTTGATACCTCCCATATAAAACACTTTTTCTGCAATTATATATGATTTAAAATAAAAAAAACACCGATGGAATAGTATGATAAAACTACTGTCCCACAGATGTCTCAATGTAAATAAGCTTCTGCTGTCTATAAAGACCCGACTACCTGACTCCCGTCAACGTCTGCTCAGATTATATTTAAATTAAAAAAGTTATTAAATGTATTAGCAATAGTATAGTCAATTTTAGAGATAAAGTCAAGAATCAAAAGACTGAACTAAAACTTATAGTATAATAAAATGTGTCTTAAAAAACTTCTTATATGGTATAATAAAAGGGTAAAGGAGCTTGATAAAAATGTGTACAACAATAGGATTTTCATATAAAGAAGGAGTAACATTTGGAAGGACACTTGAAATTGGGATACAATTAGATAATAAGATAGTATATGTCCCAGCTGGAAAAAAAGACTTTATAAAAGCAAATGGGATTACATTTCCCTCAAAATATGCTGTATTAGGTAGTGGTTTTTTTGATATAGCATCATTTGGTGATGGTATAAACGAAATGGGGCTTATGGGATCTAGTAACTTCTTTCCTGGCTATGCTTCTTTTGTAAAGCACCCAGTAATAGGGAAGATAAGTATGACCACCTCTAATGCCTTTGACTACCTACTTAGCAGATGTAAAGATGTGGAGGAGGTAAGGGAAAGGGCAGAAAAAATAATTCTTTTAAAACATGGGGAAGATGAAAAAGATTTATCTACAGAAAATCATTTTTTCTTTATGGATGCTAAGGGTCATAGCATTGTACTAGAGCCTAAAGAAGGTGTACTTATTCCATACGATAATCCCTATGGAGTTTTGACAAATTCACCAGAATTTCACTGGCATGAAACAAATTTAAAGAATTATTTAAATTTAAAACAAGAAAATATTGAAGAAGGAGAGTTTAACGGCTCAAATATTTCAAAACTTGGTCAAGGCACTGGCATGTTAGGAATACCAGGAGATTTTACACCACCATCTAGATTTGTTAGGGCAGCTTATTTTGTCTCTAATACAGATAAAAACTTAGAGCGTAATGAAGCCTTACTACAAGGATTTTGTATACTATCACAATTTGATATACCAAAGGGTGCAATAGTAGATCCTAAAGAAGGACATAAAGATGAAACTTTATATACTTCTCTTATGGATACTAAAAAAGGAGCTTATTTTATAAAATGTCATGAAAATATAAACATACAATCCTTTCATTTAGAAGACTATAAAGATGAAAAGGATATAAAGTTTATTGAACTTGAAAAAACTATGGATTTGTAAAGAAAAAACCAACTATTCAAATTTGAATAGTTGGTTTTTATTAAAAACTTAACTATAAAATCCATCTTTATTATCTTCGAGAGTTTGTAATTCTTGGGGAGTAGACTCTCTACCAAGGTCCTTATTTTGATAAGGATATCGTCCAAATTTATTTAATACATCCCTATGAAGGTTTTCAAAATAGATTAGTTCTTCATCACCAAGTTCCTTATAATACTTATCAGCCCAGTCGTGAAGTTCTAGACTTTCTGAATGCATAAATGGTAACAGTATAAATCTTTTTTCATAGCTTTCTAGCTTATCGTAATCAGGATGCTTTAAGGCCTCTTGAGCCAGTGCTATAGCCATTTTATCTTGAGTATAAGTTCTTATATCATTTCGCCAAAGATTTCTGGAAAATTGATCTAGAATAATTATCTCCGCAAGTCGTCCCTTTAGAGTTTCTCGCCAATGGACTAAGAGTCCTTCAGAAGCTCTCTCCCAAGTATGAATAAACCTTTCACGAATTTTTTTATCAAGTTCTTCATCTTCTGCAAAATGAAGAGGAATATTTTCAGAATCGAACCAAAAATCTAAGATATCTTTATAATCAACATCAGCCATAAAATCTCTCCTTTTATTAATTTTCTAACAATTACTGCTAATAATATATATACCCAAATTCTTATATTAATAAAAGAACTTGGGTATATATTCAAATGGAAGCGATAGATTTAAAATTAAGCATACATATAATACTAAGGTGAATAGAATGTATAGTAAATCTTATATATGTAAATTATAGATATAAAATAAAAGGTAAAATAAATCTTGAATTTTAAATATCAAAATAAGAATAGAAAAAGTAAAAGGAGTTGGTCTAATAATGTATAGGGGATATGGAATGTTTGGAGGAAGTAGAATACTAGGTTTTTTAATAGGACTAGTAATGATTGCTATAGCGGCATATTTTATTATGAAGAGTATGAACAAAAACACATATAATAATTCAAGAGATTATAAAGAAAATAGGAGAGCAATAGATATATTAGACGAAAGATATGCAAAAGGTGAAATAGATGAAGAAGAATATATTAGAAGAAAAAGAATATTAAAAGAAGAAAAGTAAAATAAGAAGAGTAAAAAGATAAATCTATAAAATTAGACAGGTAATATAACCATTCTAAGTTTTATAGATTTTTTTATATTTAATATTTTGATCCTCTTATAGCTTTAAAGCCTGATACTACATCATTTAATTCTGAAGTAATACTGTTTTGTCTTTCTCTTCTATATTCAAAGTTTAATTCTTCTAATCTTTCATCTATATTTTTTTCAGCAGATTGCATAGAGGCCAGTCTACTTGCATTTTCTGAAGCTAGGGAAAAACAAAATGTCCTATATAAAGTAATAAAAAAGTATTGCCTTATTAAATCAGAAATAATAGTTTCCTTTTTTACAAAATATGTTGGTATACTTTTAGAATCCCATATTGATTGATATTTTATAAGTTCTGATAAATCAATTGGGAAAAGAAGTTCAGTGTCTTCTACAAAAGTAGCATCATCCTTTGGTCTATTATAGTAAAGAATAATTTTCTCAACAGGTATATTGTCTCTAAGTTCGTCTATTTCAACTAATAATCTATTTACCATAGAAGATATACTATCTGTTGTTTGAGGCTGCATAAAAAACTTATGAATTTTATAGTCATCTTGAAGTCTTTGAAGAATTTGCTGACCAACTATTATGATTTTATGGTTTTCATCTTTTGGTATTTCTTCTAATGCAAAAGTAGATATTTTTTCATTAAAAGTACCAGCAAGTCCATGATCTGAACCAAATACAATATGAAGAATATTGCCATCAGATGTATCTTCTAATGGCAATATTTCTTCTTCAGATAAAACAATATAAAGAGACATATCTAAAATACGTCTATATTCCATAGAAGCTTTGGCTGCATTTTGAAATTGGTTAATATTACTAGAAGCATGAGCTTTCATAGTAGATACAATGGATTGGAGATTTTCTGCAGAACTTATACTCTCTTTTATACCTTGTAAACCTTGCATTATATATTCATCTCCCTGCTCAAAGTAGTTTTCATTTTTTCTAAAAACTCATCTTTTTCGTCTTCTTTAAGCTTTTCTTCACTTAATAACCTTTCTCTAAACTTATCATCTTGTCTTACTAAATCTACTATATATTCTTGTGCCTTATCTATTTCATCTAATGGAACTTTATCCAAAACACCTGTAGTAACAGCCAAGAGGACACCTATCTGTTCGGTAACTTCCATGGGTGAATGTTGAGGTTGATTTAATACTTGCCTTATCCTACGACCTCTTTCTAAGGTTTTCTTAGTTGATTCATCTAGTCTAGTTCCAAAACTTGCAAAAGACTCTAATTCCTCAAATTGAGAGTAGGTAAGTTTTAAGGCACTTACTATATTTCTATAAGAAGGGAGCTGAGTTTTTCCACCTATTCTAGATACAGATACTCCAATTTGGACGGCAGGAAGATTTCCTTTTTGATATAGTTTTGGAGAAAGATAAATTTGTCCATCTGTTATAGAAATAAGATTTGTTGGTACATATGCAGAGAGGTTTTCTGCTTGAGTTTCTATGATAGGGAGGGAGGTAATACTTCCCCCACCAAATTCATCTTTTAAATGTGTAGATCTTTCAAGCAGTCTAGAGTGAATATAAAATATATCTCCGGGATAAGCTTCTCTACCAGGTGGTCTTTCAAGTAGAAGGGAGATCTCTCTATATGCTCTTGCATGCCTAGTTAAATCATCATAAACAATAAGAACATCCTGACCTTTTTCCATAAAATATTCACCCAAGGATGTAGCAGCATATGGAGCTATATATGATAAACCAGGTGGATCTTCTGAACCAGCAATCATAATAATAGTATTTTTCATTGCATCGTTTTTCCTAAGAGTATTTATAGTTTTTGACACAGATGTTATTTGTTGACCTATTGCACAGTATATGCATATTACATCGCTATCTTTTTGGTTTATTATACTATCTATAGCAATGGTAGTTTTACCAGTTTGCCTATCTCCAAGAATAAGTTCTCTTTGACCACGACCAACTGGAACTATAGAATCTATTACCTTAAGTCCTGTTTGCAAAGGTTCAAATACAGGGGCTCTTTCCATGATTGGAGGGGCCGGTCTTTCAACAGGGAGATACTCACTAGCATTAACAGGTGAACCATCATCTATAATATCTCCTAGGGGATTTATAACCCTTCCTAGAAAATCTTCGCTTACAGGTATATCTGCTACTGTGTAAGTTCTTTTTACCTTATCTCCAGCTTTTATACCATAAAAATCTCCTAAAAGTATAACTCCTATATATTCTGGATCCAAGTTAAAAGCCAGACCCATAACTCCGTTTGGAAACTCTATAAGTTCTTCATTTTTAACTTTTTCAAGACCCTTAACTCTTGCTATTCCACTATCTACAGATATTATAGTACCACTTTCTTCAATATCATTATATTTTAAATCTTCTTGTAAAGCTTTTTCTATAGATTCATTTAAAGAAGTGAATTGTTTTTCTAGCATTTTAACACCCCTATATCAGTTTGTTTCTAAATTTTTAATTATGTCTTGTTCGATTTTATTTAAATAATTTTTAATATTAGTATGAACTGTATATGTTTCTAAATCTAATTCATGTCCTAAAATCAAACTATCATCGACTTGATAACTTATATCTTCTAATTCTTTTATTTGTTTTTTTATAGTATTTTCAATAGCTGATTTTTCTTTTGTACTTAACTTTCTAGAAGATTGAACTGTTAAATGTTTTTCTTCTTTTAATACTTTTGGATCAGGTATATTTTCATCTAATCCTTCTAAGGTCTTAATAAAAGAATTAAAAACTTCATTTTCAATTTCTTTTGATGATACAATATTTAAAATATGTGAAGCTATTTTTACTGCGCCTTTTCCTAAACTTTTACGTAAATCACTAAGAAACTTTGCTTTCTCATCTTCAATTTCTTTTAAATAAGCTTTTCTTTTGGCTTCAGCTTCAGCTTTATAGTCCTCTAGTAAACTATTTTTCTTAGCTTTAGCTTCTTGCCTTGCATTTGATAAAATCTCTCTTTTTTCTGTATCTATATCTGCTATTTTCCCATCATATTGGGATATTAACTCTTTTGCCTCTTCCATCTTCTCATCTGCTTCTATTTGAGACTTTTGAATCTTCTCTTGTCTTTCTTCCATAATATTTATAACTGGTTTATATAGAAGCTTTTGAAGAATAAAAAGGATTATAAAAAAGTTAATTATTTGAGCTATTATTTCAAACCAACTTATCTGCATAATATTATCCTATTACCATATTCCAAAATGGATTGGCAAATAATAAAATCATTGATATTACGAAACAGTAAATAGCAGTAGATTCGATCATGGCTAATCCTACAAAGAGAGTTCTAGAGATAGTGTTTGCTTCATCTGGTTGTTGGGCTATAGACTTTAAAGCCTGCGAAACTGCTTTTCCTTCTCCAAATGCTGGTGCTATAGAACCCACCGCTATAGTTAGTCCAGCCATTACTATAGAAGTCATACCTATTAAACCTATATTATCCATAACTATTCCTCCTAAAATTTAATTTTTTATTTTTTTCTTTTTCTTTTCACCTTCAGTTGCTGATGCTATATAAACTATAGCAAGTATTGCAAATATATAAGCCTGTATCACACCTGTTAAAAGACCAAGTGCTTGTATTATTACTGGGAAAAACAGTGGTACTACTCCTAAAAGTATAGCCACTATAATACTAGAACTCATTACATTTCCGTAAAGACGAATTGCAAGGGACAAGGTTCTAGAAAGTTCACTTATAATATTAAATGGTAACATTATAAATGTAGGCTTTATATATTCTTTTAAATATCCAGAAATACCTTGGTCTGCTACACCATATACTGGTACAGATAAAAACACACAAATTGCTAAAGCAATACTTGTATTTAATGAACCTGTAGGTGTCTTATACCCAGGTATTATAGAAAAAATATTTGATGCTAGTATAAAAATAAAAAGCGTACCTATAAATGGAAGATATTTTCCTGGTTCTTGTTGACTTATTTGTTTTATTTGGCTTCTTATAGTTTCTATTAAAGCCTCTAATATGTTTTGACCCTTAGAAATTTTACCTTCAGACTTTAAGTTTCTCGTTATTAAAAAAGATACTAAAGCAAGTACAAACATAGTAATCCAGGTAAAAACTAAAGTAGCAGTTATCCTTACAAATCCCCATTCAAAATATACTATTTCACTTGGATCAATAGTCATCTAATCACCCCTTTTTATTGAATTTGGACTTTGTTCTTTTAATGTAAATATCATTACAAATCTTACCAACATAAGCCCTAGAAAGGTGAATAACATATCTTTATATCCACCTTTAGATGTATAAAAAAAGACGCTTACTAATACTCCCATTCTAAGAAAAAAACTTGTTATCATAAGTAGACTTGGATATTTAACCTTACTCATTTTTCTTACACTAAAATATAGTCCACCAAAATAAACAATTCCTAAAATAGTTCCAATTAAAAATGCAATCATTTTTTGACCCCCTAATTGTCTTCAGTCTTTTCCTTTATCCAGTGCCATGCATTAAAGGAACCTAAAATAACTCCACCAAATAAAAGAGTAATAGTCCAAGAAAAACTTTGAGTAAATTTCTTGTCTAGAAATACGCCTAAGGCTATCCCCATAACTGTGGGGATAGCAATTGACCATCCTACAATTCCAAAGAGGCCTAAGCCAAACATTATTTCTCTTCCTTCTTCTTCAGATTTAATTTTTTTCAAAGATTCTTTTTCTATTTTTTCTAAAAGCTTTTCTTCATTAGATAATTTTTTCTTATTCAAAAGATCACTTCCTCTATAAATCTATTTCCATAAATTTTTTTATAGTATCTGCTTCTAATCTTATAAGTATTTCACGAGCTTTTTTTTCTCTTTCATCTAGGATCTGGAGATTTTCTTTTACAGTTTGAGTAAGTTCTTTTAAAGAGTCGCCAGAAATAGCTTGAAAGGTAGATAAATAAACTATATCTTCTTGTTTGACAACGACACCTTCATTTATAGCATAGTAAAGTTTTTTATCTGCTAAAACAGTTAAGATACCAGAAGTTAAGGTCCATGTGCCATCTATATGTTTAGGAAGAATCTGAAACTCGCCATTAGAGCCAGGTGCTGTAATCTTTTTTACTTCTTTATCTAAAATTGTCTTATAGGGAAGTATAAGTTTAAGTCTCATTTTTCTCTTCTCGCTTTCTTTTGTTCTCTACGGCTTCTTCTATACTACCAATCATATATAGATCGTTTTCTTCATGGTCTACAAATTCATCATTTAAGATTCTTTCGCAGCCATCCAATGCTTCCCCAAGTTCTACAAGTCTTCCGGAATTTCCTGTCATTTCTTCTGTAGTAAAAAAAGGTTGTGTTAAAAATCTTTCTAACTTTCTTGCTCTATCTACTATTTTTCTATCATCTGTAGATAGCTCTTCCATACCAAGCATGGCTATTATATCTTTTAGTTCTTCATATGTTGCTAGGGTTCTTTTTATTTCACGAGCTAGATTATAGTGCTTTTCTCCTACAATAGATTTATTTAGCATCTTAGAAGATGACTCTAAAGGATTAATTGCAGGGTATAGACCTTCACTTGCTCTTTTTCTAGATAATACAACAGATGCAGAAAGATGTGAAAATGTGTGAGCAGCACTTGGGTCAGTAAAGTCATCGGCTGGGACATATACAGCTTGAATAGAAGTAATAGCCCCCGAATCTGTACTTGAAATACGCTCTTCTAACTCAGATAATTCACTTGATAAGGTAGGTTGATAACCAACCCTAGAAGGCATCTTACCCATAAGACCTGAAACTTCAGAACCAGCTTGGATAAATCTAAATATATTATCTATAAGAAGTAAAACATCCTTTTTATGTTCATCTCTAAAGTATTCTGCCATAGTAAGAGCTGCGTGCCCCACTCTAAATCTAGCGCCAGGTGGTTCATTCATTTGGGCAAATATAAGGGCTGCATTTTCCAAAACTTTAGCTTCTTTTACTTCTCTATATAGCTCTTCAGCTTCTCTAGATCTCTCACCTATACCACAAAAGATACTATATCCTTCTGATTCTTTAGCGGTGTTATTTATAAGTTCAGTTATAAGTACAGTTTTACCTACTCCTGCACCACCAAAAAGACCAGCTTTTTCACCTCGGGCTAGTGGAGTTAATACATCTATAGCTTTTATTCCGGTTATAAATATTTCATCTGTAGTACTTCTCTTAGAAAAAGGAACAGGTTTTTGATGAATAGACATCTTTTTTACATCTACTAACTCTTCTCCATCTAGTGTATTTCCAAAGACGTCAAACATTCTCCCTAAAATTTTTTCACCAACGGGCACCTTTATAGGTTCTCTAGTATCTATTATAATATCTCCTCTAGAGATACCAGCTGTAGCTGTTAAAGCTATAGAACTGACAGTTTTATCATCTATATAAGAGGCAACTTCCAATATGATCGACTTATCATCACCAGCAAGCAGTTTACTATTTATACTAGGAAGTGTATCTTCAAATATAACTTCAACTACACTACCTCTTATAGACTTTATATATCCTTGATTTTCTTTCATACAAATCACCTCCGCTTAAATAAATGTCTCTATAAGTCGTTTACCCTATAAAAAGTAATTATAATCGAAATAGTGCTAGTTAATAAATATAAATTTCCTTTATTAAGAGATATATAGAAGAGTAGAATTATATTTTTTAAAATAGATTAAGTCTGTAAAAGAAGTTTATTTAGACTGCAAATAGGCAGCAAATAAATTGACACGGATAGCTAAAATAGAATATAATTAAAGGTAAATAATAAACGGGAGAGGGTAAAATGATTGTCAGCTCAATAAAGGGTCGAATAAGATTTGTAGATGAAAATATTAAAAACCCAATTGTGGTAGATAAGATCGATAATATACTCAATAGTTTAGAAGGAATAGAAAATATAAGAATAAATGAGCTTATAGGAAGTTTACTTATAAATTATGATGATAAAAAGATAAGTTTTTCTGAAATAACAAAGCTTTTAGAAGAATATATTGATACAAGTTTAAAACTAAGAGATTTCCCACCTCAAAAAAATAATTATATAGATGAAGTAGGAGAGTTATTAAAAAAAGCAGTAGTAAATAAAGGACCAAATAAGGGACCAAATAAGGGACCAAATAAAGCAGGATCTAGTGACAGTTTAGCAGGTATAATAGTAGAAAACCTTACCGGAAATAAACTTATAAAAGGTGTAATATATAGTTTCTTAGGAATTCAAGGATATAAAAAAGGTAAAGGTCTTATGAAAGGACATGGCAAAGGCAAAAGAAATTAAGTGGAAGTATATGTAATGCCTTAAAATATTTTAAATTGAAACATTATAAAAAATGAAAGAAAAAAGGTGATTTTATGTATAAAGTGGCATCGAGATATTTTATCTATACTTTAGGGTTAATAAGTCTGAGAAATGCTCTTAAAAAGAAAAAAGACTCTATTGATATACCTTCATTTAGAGGAATAGTTGAAGTGAAACATAAATTAAATGGTAGAATTAGATTTAAGATTCCAGGGTTAAAGGGAAATAAGCTTGGTTTTGATGAATTAAAAAGTCAATTAAACAAAATAGAAAACATATATGATGTGGAAGCAAACCATATAACAGCTTCACTTCTTATAAAGCATACAGAAAATATAGAGCCAACTTTAATAGTAGGTATACTAATTAAACTATTAGGTTTAGAAAAAGAGGCTCAAAATCCACCTCAGGCTTTATTTACTAGAGAATTTAAAAACATGAAAGAAAGTGTAAGTTTGGCAGTAAATGAGAAAACTTACGGAATATTTGATTTAAAATCTCTTATGTTCTTACTCTTTATAAGTTTAGGTACAAAAAAAATATTAGAAAACCCCAAAGTTGGACCAAATGGTTTTAGCTTTTTATGGTGGGGATTTGCGATGATTAGATAATAATGGGAGTGATCTTTTGTTTAAGATAACAAGAAAGATATTAAAAAAAATGGTTGAATTTAAAGTAAGTAGAAGTATTCCAGGAAGAATGAGACTTAAATCAAAGGCTCCTGAAAATATTTATAAAGAAGCAGAAAACTATGATAGGTATTTGAAAAGAGCAATTTTACTCCTAGACGGTATAGAAAAGGTAGAGTTTAACTATCAAATAGGAACAGCACTAATTCAGTATGATATAGAAAAAACATATGAGTCAAAAATTTTAAAATGGATAAATAAGATAATAGAAGTAGGGCTAAAAAATCAAGATATAGTAGCTGAATATTCACATATAGATATGGAATATTTAGAAAAAACATTAGAACAACAGCTAAAGGAAGAAGTTTTAAAGCTTTAGCTTGTAGGAGATGAAAAAAATGATTAGTTTACGAAAAAAGAAAGAGCCTTTACTTAAGACAAGTATAGTTCATACTTTACCTGGTAGGGTTAGAGTAAACTGTAGAGCGCTTAAGTATTTAGGCGATGTGATTATAGAAATAGAAGAAGATTTAAATAGTATGAAATTCATTGAAAGTGCTAAGGTAAATACCATAACAAAAAATGCACTTATACTTTATGATAAAGAGCAAGTAGGGCAAGAAGATATAATAGGGTTTTTTGAGCATATTATATCCAAACATTCTTTAATGGCTTATCAAAATGAAAGAGAAGAAAAAAGATTAAAACTTTCAGGAGAAAAGGTAGTAGAAGAATCAGTAAAAGATATAGCTAAGAGAGTAGCTATAAATGTAGCTGCGATAGCTGTTTCAGCTTTAGTTAAAGGCGGCTTGAAGTCTGGTTTAATTAAGGATTCTAAACTTTCTCGATTTACAACTATTCCAGCACTTGCAAGTTTATATCTAACAAAACCTATAGCCAAAAGCGGCCTTGAAGGATTTAAAGAAGACCTAAAACCAAATGCAGATGCACTAACTACAACTGCAATATTTGCATCACTTGCTGTAGGGAACGGTATGTCAGCTCTTACTGTAATACTTCTATCAGAAATAGCAGAGCTTTTAACAGCTTATACTATGTCAAAAACTAGAGACTCCATAAAGGGTATGATGAACTTAAAAGATGAATTTGTATGGAAAGTATCACAAAATGGAGAAGTTAAAAAACAAAGAGTTGATTCTATAGTAAAGGGTGATACAGTTCTTATACAAACAGGAGAAAAAGTGTGTATAGATGGTGAGGTAATATCAGGTGAGGCAATAATAGATGAAGCAGCCGTAACTGGAGAATATATGCCAGATATAAAAAGAGAAGGAAGCTATGTATATGCTGGTGGTATTGTAAAAAATGGTAGCATAAAAGTTTCTACTGTAAAGGTAGGAGATGATACAGTAGTATCTAGGATTATCAGTATGGTAGAGGATGCATCAAGTCAAAAGGCGCCTATACAAAATTATGCAGATCACTTTTCAGGATACCTAATACCATTTAACTTTTTACTTGCAGGAATAACTTATGCAGTAACTAAAAGTAGTACAAGAGCCTTAAACATGTTAGTAATAGACTACTCATGTGGGATAAAACTATCTACTGCAACAGCATTTTCTGCATCAATAAATACAGCAGTTAAAAATGGTGTACTTGTAAAGGGTGGAAACTATATAGAAGCACTTTCCAACTCAGACACTATAATTTTTGATAAGACTGGTACACTTACAGAAGGAAAACCAGATGTTGTAGATATATTAATAGCAGATAATAGATATACAGAAAGAAGGATTATAGAACTAGCACTTGCAGCAGAAGAAACTTCAAGTCATCCAATAGCACAAGCTATACTTTCCAAGGGAGTAAAAGATGGAATAGATATAATTGAACATAGCGAAATAATAACTCATGTTGCAAGGGGAACTGAAACTACAGTAGAAGACGATAGAGTTGTAAGAGTAGGAAATAATGCTTTTATGAAAGAAAATGATATAGATACATCTAAAATAGAAGGTGGAGTACAAATCTTAATATCAAAAGGACAAAGCGTTGTATATGTCTCACTAGATGATAAACTTATAGGAGTTATTGGAATACAAGATAAGATGCGAGGAAATATGAAAAAGTCTATAAATAACTTAAGGTTTAAAAAGGTGGATGATATCCAACTATTAACTGGAGATATAAGTGAACAAGCAGAAGTTGTTGCAAATAGAATAGGTGTAGATAGCTATAGAGGAGAACTCCTTCCTGAAGATAAGGCCAAAACAGTTTTAAGCCTTCAGTCTGAAGGTGCAAAAGTAGTAATGGTAGGAGATGGAATAAACGATGCTCCGGCACTTGCCTATGCAGATGTGGGTATTTCTCTAGGAGGAAAGAGTACAGATGTTGCAATGGAGACATCAGATATAACCATACAAAGTGATAACCCTATGATGATACCAACGGTTATAGGACTTTCCAAACAAACTATGAATATAGTTAGACAAAACTTTGGATTTGCAATTGGAATAAACACAGTAGGACTTATGATGGGGGCAACAGGATACCTACCAGTATTTTGGGGGGCAGTACTTCACAACTCAAGTACTATCCTAGTAGTTATGAACTCACTAAGATTACTACTATTTGATATGGAAAGGGGGAATTGATATGGTCAAACCTACTATAATGATAGCTCACAAGCTTAAAGGTAGGGTAAGGTTTAAATTATCACTTCCCTTTAAAAGACCAAAAGAAGCTGGAGAGTTCTTAACAGAATATGAAGGTATAGATAGTTTTGAATACAATGGTATAACTAAATCTGTACTTGTAAAATTTGATAGTTTAAGGGTAGATTTAAATGAAATAATAATGAGGCTTTCTATTATTTATTCAAAGCAATATGGTATGATGCCAATAAATGTTTATATAGCTAAATCCAATAAAAATTCATCGCTTGCTTATTTTGCAATAACTAATATTGTAATAGCGGCTTTTATAAAAAACTTTACACCACTTAGGAGCAAAGAAATTATGAACTTTTTATCTTGGTCAGCAGTTGGAACTACTTCTCTTGCAATACTTGACCATGGATATAATGAAATAAAAGAGCAAGGTGCTTTTGACCCTGAACTAGTTTCATCCGTTTATCTTTTCAATGCAGTTAAAAATGGAAAGCTTTTAACAGGATCCTTTATAACCTGGCTAGCTGCTTTTGGTAGACATAGTCTAGATCTACCATATGAAGGTATAACTGTTAAAGTAAAAGAACTTGAAAATATATTTACAGGACAACCACAATATAATATAAGTATATATAGAGGCGTGAGGGTTGAAGAAGAAAATATAGATGGAAAAATTGGCTTAATAAGAGATTTAATAAACAATTATATAGATAATAAACAGTTCAAGCTACAAAAGAATTATTTTATGGGCAACAATTCAATGTTAGATAGCAAAGAAGTAGGTGCTTCAGAACTTCTAGGTAGTTCTAACAATATAGTTATAAATAATAGAAGCGAAAGCTTTTCTATATAAAAAATAAGGAGGAATAATATATGTTTTCAACAATTAATAGAGATCATTTAATGGGAGCAGCAGTAGGGGTAGGTGCCTGTGCAGTAGGTTATTACTTATATACTAAAAATGAGGAACAAGTAGATAACTTTTTAAAAAAGCAAGGAATAAATCTTCCTACTTCTACTAGTAAAAACTATAACAATATGAGCATAGAAGAATTAATGGAAACAAAAGAATTGTTAGAAGATTTAATAGCTGAAAAAGAAGTAAAAATGTCTTCAGAAACTATAGTATCATCTGAAGAAGTATAGGACTGATAAAAATAAGAACATTTTCATGTTCTTATTTTTTTTATAAGGGTATATGTATAGTATAAAGTAGTAAAATGTAGGAGGTATATATATGAAAAAAATTCTAGTTACAACGGATGGTTCAAAAAATTCCAACAAGGCTTTATTAGAAGCTAAAAAAATTGCTAAAGCTTTACATGCACAAGTAGACATACTTAATGTAATAAAGGATGTAGTAGTAAATCCTTATGTTGTAGAGCAATACTATACAGTTGAAGACTTAAGACCTACAGCAGAAAAACTTTTAGAAGAAGCCCTAAAATACTTTGATGATTGCAAAGGAGAAATAAATACTAAGATTAGAACAGGTGACCCTGGTGATGCAATAATAAAAGAAGCAGAAAAAGAAGATTACGATCTTGTAGTTATGGGGAGTAGAGGTC
>NZ_JBQDAA010000030.1:0-13185 GCF_052089545.1 Tissierella sp.
ATTCCATCATCTCCTCTATTTAATAAATGTCTATCTACTAGCTCAAATGCTATATCTTCTATATCTCCAGTCATTACCTTATCAAATTCATTTTTAGACATTTCAAGCACTAGGCTGTGCTGACCATTATCAACTGTTCTTTTTTCTATAATATTATTAAATTCCATCTTTGCCTCCTATTATATTTTTTATAATACTTTCTATTATATTGCCTATAATAAGAGTTTTTTAAACATTATATAAAATTTTATATCACTTTTGCCCCACTTAGATCTATTTCTAACTCTATTACTCTCCAATTGTAATTTATTGATTTTAAAAAGTCTTCTATTTTTAATTTAAAATCTTTATCATTTTCATCTACAAGAGCCATAATAGTAGGACCTGCTCCACCCAGGTATCCTCCCAAAGCTCCAAATTCATATATCTTATCTAAAACTTTATCAAATCCTTTTATAAGTTCTCCCCTATAAGGTTGATGTAAATTATCTTTAAAGGAATATTTTAATAAGTCAAATCTACCGTTTACAAGTGAAGATATAAGTAGAGAAACTCTACTTACATTTTCTACTGCTTTTTTATATGATATCTTTTCTGGTAAAACTTCTCTTGCCTTTTTAGTAGATATTGTAAAATCAGGTACTATAGCAACAAATTTAAGTCCCTTAGCTATCTCTATTTTATTATAATAAATATTTTCCTCTTCCATAATTGATGAAATTAGTCCACCAAAAAGTGCAGGTGCTATATTATCTGGATGTCCTTCTATCTTTGTAGATAAATCAAATATCTCATCTATTGAAAGTGGACTTCCCGCTATTTCATTTGCTCCCATAACTCCTCCTAAAATGCAAGAAGCGCTACTCCCAAGACCTCTAGATACGGGAATATTTGTCTCTATATTTATTTTTATTCCTTTGGGTTTATAAGCTAAGAAATCAAATGTTTTTACCATTGAAGTATATACTAAGTTATCTTTATCTAGCTCTTCATCTAAGGCCCCAATTATCTCTACTCCTTCAGATTTTTCTTCAAAGGTAAATGTATTATAAAGCTTTAAAGCTAGTCCAAGACTATCAAATCCAGGCCCTAGGTTAGCACTTGTAGCAGGTACTCTAATTTTAATCATCACTATCACCTATCTTTAGAAGCTCTAGAACTATTTTTTCCATATCTTTTTTATCACAATTATTCTTATGAAGTATCTCTTTTTCTTGGAGTTCTAGTATCTCTTTAGGAACATGTAAATTTGACTTTTCTCCTAATTCCTTAATTATAGAAAAATCATCCTTATTATTTATATCTATTCCAATAGAAGTTGAAACTTTATCTGCAAATTTAAAAGGACTAGCTGTTGATACTATTACCGTTTTTGTCTTATCACCTGTATCTTTTTGATACTTTTTATATACACTATGTGCAACAGCTGTATGAGGATCCATTAAATAGTTATGATCTTCAAAGACTTCTTTTATGGAGCTACTTACTTCTTCCCCACTTGCATAATATGCTTTGAAACCAGCTAATTTTATATCTTTTGCACTATATATATCTTTATTATTTAAGCTTTCCATCCAGTCTTTTATTTTTTCATCATTTCCACCACTTAAGTGAAAAAGTAATCTTTCTAAATTAGAAGAAACTAATATATCCATAGATGGTGAACTAGTTAGTTTTAAGCTTCTTCTTTTATCGTATATTCCAGTATTTATAAAATCAGTTAAAATATTATTTTCATTTGAAGCACAAATAAGATTTTTTATTGGAAGACCCATTTTTTTTGCATAAAATCCAGATAGTATATTCCCAAAGTTTCCTGTAGGAACTACAAAGTTTATCTGTCCCCCATCTTTGATCTTCTTTTTTCTTAAAAGTTCTAAATAAGCATGGAAATAATATACTATTTGTGGTACTAGTCTCCCTATATTTATGGAGTTTGCTGAAGATAGTTTAAGTCCGTTTTTATCTAAGCTTTGAATAAAACTATTATCATTCATAATGTCTTTAACTCCACTTTGAGCATCATCAAAATCTCCATTTATAGATATTACTGATGTGTTACCACCTTTTTGTGTTAGCATCTGTCTTTTTTGTACCTTACTAACCCCTTTTTCAGGGAAAAAAACTATTATATTTATACCTTCTACATTTGCAAAGTTTTCTAGTGCAGCTTTGCCTGTATCCCCTGAAGTTGCTGTTAGAATAACTATTTTCTTTTTTTCATCTAATTTTTCAATCGATTGCTTTAAAAGATATGGAAGGATAGATAGTGCCATATCTTTAAAAGCAAAGGTTGGTCCATGAAATAATTCTAAAAAATGAAGTTCTCCGACCTTTATAAGTGGTGCTATTTTATTTCTATCAAATTTTTTATCATATGCTAGATCTATAGATTTTTTAAGTTTATTTTTATCTAAATCAGTGAAAAAAAGCCCTATAATTTCATGTGCTAATTCTTTATAATTCATCTCAAGTAGAGCTTCAATATCCTTTATCTTAGGAATACCCTCTGGTACAAACAGTCCACCATCTTCAGCTATTCCTTTTACAATAGCTCTACTTGAAATTATTTCATTTTCTTTATTTCTAGTGCTAATATATTTCATATCCCTACACCTCTAATCAAGAATTCTAGCTATAAAGTACTCATCTTTTTCTATATCTAATGATGATATAATATCCATTATTTCTTTTATCTCTACCTCATTTGTAAGTATTGCTATATTATCTTTTGTAGAGAGTATTTTTTCTGATATATCTTCTACAGATTTAAGAATATTTTCTTTTGATTCTGAAATCCTTAGATAATATTTATCCTTGATTTCAGAATTATTATTTTTAAGAATTCTATGACCTAGTGGATTCTGTTTTCTATCAAAATCTAATGCTATGTCTAATATATCTCTTAAAACAGCATCTCCCGTAGGAAATTTTCCAGCACCAGAACCATAAAATTTAAGTTCTCCAATATTATCTCCTTCAAAAGTTACTGAGTTAAAGGCCATATTTACGCTAGCAAAATATGATCCATCTTTTACTATTGTAGGCATTACAAGAGCACTATATCCATCCTCATATTCCTTTACCTCTCCTATAAGTTTTACAGTGGATTTCATAAGTTTGATTTGTCTTACATCGAAGGATGTAATTTTTTCTATGCCTTCAAGTATTATATCTTCTTCTCCTACTTTTCCTTGAAGGGCTAAGCTTCCCAATATCCTAAGTTTTCTAAGAGTATCAGGACCTTCTACATCAGCTGCAGGATCCATCTCTGCGTAACCAAGTTCTTGTGCTTTTTTTAAGACTTCGTCATAGTCTAATCCTTCGTTAAACATTCTAGTTAAGATATAGTTACAAGTTCCGTTTAAGATTCCTTGAACCTTATCAACACTATTTAAGATTAATTCTTCTTTAAGAGGCTTTATAATAGGAATACCGCCGCCTACACTTGCTTCATAAAGGAATGATACATTTTTTTCTTCCGCTAAAGCAGATAACTCTTCAAAATATTTTGACACTAGAGCTTTATTTGCAGTAACTACAGATTTTCCATTATTTAAAGCAAGTTTTACATATTCATAGCTTTGTTCTATATCACTAGTTACTTCAACTACTAAGCTTATAGTATGGTCATTTAAGATTTCTTCAAAATTAGATATAATAATATCTTTATTTAAATGAATATCTCTTTTTTTATTTACATTTTTGACGAGTATTTTCTTTATATTAATTTCTTCTCCAATTAGTGATGAAATCTTTTCTTTACGACTTTCTAAGATTTCTACTACTCCACTACCTACTGTTCCAAGCCCTAATAATCCTATGTTTATCACAGATATTCCTCCTATTTTTTGTTTATAATAGCTTCTGCTATTTGAACAGCATTTAATGCTGCACCTTTTCTAACATTATCAGCTACAACCCATAGGTTGATACCATTTTCTAAACTAAAATCTCTTCTTATTCTACCTACATACACAGAGTCTTTTCCCTCTATATCTATAGCCATAGGATAGATATTATTTTCTCCATCATCTTTTACAATTACTCCAGATGCATCTTCGAGCTCCTTGCGTATTTCTTCAATCTTGAAACTATCTTCAAATTCTACATTTATAGATAGGCTATGAGCATATTTTACTGGTACTCTTACACATGTTGCTGTAACTTTTATAGATGGATCTCCGAAAATCTTTTTAGTCTCATCTATCATCTTTATTTCTTCTTTTGTATATCCATTTTCTAAAAAGCTATCCACATGTGGAAGGGCGTTAAAGCTAATAGGATAAGGGTATGTTTCCACTCTTTCTTCTTCTAAATCTTTAATCCCTCCTACTCCTGAACCAGATACTGCTTGGTAAGTAGAATAAACTATTCTTTTTATATTAAACTTATCATGTAAAGGTTTTAATGCTACAACAGCTTGTATAGTAGTACAATTAGGATTTGCTATTATTTTGTTATCATCTTTTATATCATTTATATTTACTTCAGGAACTATTAATGGAGTATCTTTATCCATCCTGTATAAGCTGCTATTGTCTATAACCTTAATTCCTTTACTAGCTGCTAACTTTCCATATTTTTCAGTAATAGCTCCTCCAGCTGCAAATAGAGCTATATCTATATCCTTGTCAAAAGATTCTTCCTTAAGCTCTTCAACGATATAGTCTTTATCTTGAAACTTTATCTTATCACCAGCTGATCTTTTAGAAGCAAGAAAATATATATTTTCTACAGGAAACTTTCTTTCTTCTAATATTTTAACCATTGTACTTCCAACAAGACCTGTTGCACCTAATACTGCTAAATTATACTTTTTCATACCTATTTCCCCCTATATATTATTTTTCAAAGGCTTTATATATTGAAGCTATTGATTTATCAAAATCTATATTTTCTACTCCTATTATTATATTAAGCTCACTAGAACCTTGAGTTATCATCCTTATATTTATCCCACTTTGGGATAAGGCTGTAAATATCCTTGATGATATACCTTTAGTTCTAATCATCCCCCTACCTACAACTGCTATAAGTGCCATATTTGGATAAGCAATAATTGAATCTGGATTACAATATATCTTAATTTCTTCTATAACCTTATCTAATTTAGAATTAAGCTGAGATGCTGAGATAATTAAAGATATAGAATCTATGCTTGATGGCATATGTTGAATTGATATATTGTTTGTTTCTAATACAGTTATAAGTTTTCTTAAAAAATCTTTTTCAGATATCATCCTAGTCTTTTCAATGGCGATAACTGTAAAGTCTTTTTTCCCTGCAATTCCAGTTATACTCTCGGTATTTTCTATAGGATACTTATCATTTACTATTTTAGTTCCCGCATGTTCTGGAGCATTTGTGTTTTTAATATTTATTGCTATTCCTTTATTTTTAACTGGAAATAGTGATTCCTCATGTAGAACTGGAGCTCCCATGTATGAAAGTTCTCTAAGTTCTTTGTATGTAATCACTTCTATAGGTCTAGGTGTATCTACTATGGTAGGGTCAGCCATAAGAAAACCCGATACATCAGTCCAATTTTCATAAAGTTTACAATCTAGAGAACTCGCTACAATAGATCCAGTTATATCTGAACCCCCTCTGCCAAATGTAACTATTTCACCATTAGATTTAGCACCATAAAAACCAGGAATCACAGCTCCATCTATATTCTTAAGTTTTTCCTTCATTTTAATTTCAGTAGCTTTAGAATCAAATTCTCCTTTATCATCGAATACAATAACATCCTTGGAGTCTACAAAGTTAAAGTCTAAAAAATTAGATAATATAATTGCATTTAAATATTCTCCACGACTTGCAGCATAATCTTTTGATGAACCCATTTGAATCTTTTCTTTTATATGGTCTAAGCTTTCTTGTATATCTAATTCTAGTTGTAAATCACTACATATATCTAAAAATCTTTTTTCTATAATATTATAGACATCATCGATATTTAATCTATGGGATGCAAGCTGATAACACATATATAATAAATCGGTTATCTTGTGATCACCTTTATGAACCTTTCCTGGAGCTGAAGGAATTATATATTTCCTATTGCTATTTGATTTTATAATATCTTTTACTTTTAAAAATTGTTTACTATCTGCTAGGGAACTTCCCCCAAATTTTGCTACTATTACATTATCCAATTTAAACCCTCCTTCAAAATTAATATAAAAAAAACACACGCCCATAATAGGACGAGTGCATATAGTCTCGTTTCCACCCAAATATATCAAGTGTAGCTTTAACGCAGCAAGCGCATATCCCTAATAATACTTCAGGAATGGACTCATAGGTGGTTTTCAATCAAATGTATCAAAGAAGTCTTTCAGCCGATGAACTTCTATCTCTTTTGACCATTGCCGATTTACTCTTCCTATTCAAAGCCTTTAAAATATCTTAACCTATATATTCAATAATGTCAACAATTAAAATATTCAGTTATATTTAAAATATAAAAACCCAAGATTGACATATATTAAATATAAGTCAATCTTGCCAATTATTCAAATGCATTTTTAAAGATTTTATATATTATAGAACTATTTCTCCTGATCTTCTTGCATCTTCATTATTTCTGGAAGTTTTATAGTTAGACCACCATCAATTAATAAATCTATTCCTGTTATGAATGAAGCTCTATCATCTGCTAGAAAAGAAACTGCATTAGCTATATCTTCTGGCTTACCATTTCTACCTATAGGAGTCATCTTTTTCATAAAGTTCATTTGTTCTGGATGATCTTTAGCTGCCTTTTCTCCCATTGGTGTCATAATAATACCTGGAGAAATAGAAACTATTCTAGCACCTTTTGAACCAAATTCAAAAGCGTATTTTTTAACTAATTCTTGTACTCCTTTTTTTGAGAAATTATATGCAGTATCTGCATCATTTTTTACTATTTTTACTAAGTCATCAATGGCTCCTTTTTCAGAAGGATTCTCCAGATATTGATTATAATCTGGGTTTGAAGGTACTACATGCCCCATCATTGATGAAATTAGTATAAGTGCTGTGTTTTTTTCTACTACATCTAAAGTTTCTTTTATTAAGTTTTCAGTACCTAGTAGATCAATCTGAAATATAAGCTTAGCATTTGCTGATCCACTACTTACTCCAGCTGAGTTTAAAACCGTCTTAAGTCTACCTAATGTTTTAGCATAAGAGAACAATTCTTTTATACTAGATCTATCAGAAATATCACTGGATTTGTAAACTACATCAATACCTGTCTCTTTCAATTCTTTTTCTGCAGACTTTAATTTTTCTACATTTCTTCCAGTTATAAGAACTACCCCATCTTTAAACTTTTTAGCACATTCTAATCCTATTCCACTGCTACCACCTGTTATTATGTGAATATTTTTCATATATATACTCCTCCTTATTTACTTAGGATTTAATCCCATTATTAAAACTTTAAATTTATCAATTAATATATAACAATATATTAATACCCATTTAAAATACTTCAAAATATATTTTTGAAATTTTTTAAATTATAAAATATATTTACCAAGCTTTACTAAAAATAAGCAAATAGTAGTTGTATTATTTCCTTTAATAGATTTATTTATTACATTCATTAAGACGTGAATAGTTTATAAATTTTATGCTGAAATAAAACTTATAAGGCATCCTTGCAAGGATGCCTTATTTTCCTATATTATTTGTCAGTTGTTTCTCCAATAAAACTTTTTTTAATTACTAAAAATTTTAATCCATTATCTATTATAAAATTTTATCTAGTTTATTTATATTTCTTTATACTTTGTATTTTCTATTTTATACATGTCTTCTAATAAAGGAATATGTAAGATCCTTTTTTGGATAATAGCAATTGATAGAACGACAATAGTCGGAAATAAAAAAGTTGAAGAAATACTAATCATTTTATTATTTACCATATCTACCAAATTAAATCCTATGATAGCTCCAAATGGAAAGCTTATCCAGTGCAAAAGCCAAAATATAACTATATTCCAGTTTTTTTCAGCTATATTAATACCAATATCAGTGGCAGGTCCTGTTAAATGTGTTGTTCTATTTATAGGCGTTAGGCTTGTAGATGCATTTTGAGCCCCCATAGCCATTGATATAATAATAATATCTGCTATTCGATTTCGAAAAAATATAGGAAATACTAATGTGCTAATGAGGCCACCTACAAGAAATAATCCTCCACTAAGTCCCTTTCTTTTAGTTAATATAGTAGATATAACAGATCCTGTTATAAAAGATATGACAACTAAAGCTACGCCCATAAAAGCCTTTAAATTCCCTTTAAAAACATGATACCCCATCATAATGCCTCTGCCTGACATAAAAGCTGGACTTTCACTAAAAAAATGATTTATTGCCACTGCATTAACCCAACCCGCTGTCATGGAAAGACAAAATCTTAAACAATTAATTTGTGTTGATTTTTTAATTTTCACTTTACCTCTCCTATAATTTTATTATATCCATGCTTCGCATCACCCATCAGTATTTATTAAGATATTACTAGTATATCATGAATAATAATTATCTCATATAGAACTATAAAGTTTGCTTGATAAATATAAAACCAAGGCTATCATAGCCTTGGTTTTATATTTATTCTAATCTTATTAAAAGTTGGGATGATTCAATTGCATCGCCTTCTTTTACACTGATAGATTCTATTTTACCTTCAAGAGAAGATGTTATTTCTGTTTCCATCTTCATGGCTTCAATTACAGCTATTAATTGATTTTCCTTTACAAGATCTCCCACTTCAACTAAAATCTTAGCAACAGTTCCAGGTATACTTGATCCTATATCTTTGTTGTCATCTGGATCTGCTAATTGCACCTTTTCAGTACTTGCTACTATATTACTTGCTTTATCAAGTACTTTTATAGTTCTTCTACTATCGTTTACATCAAAATAAAGTGTTCTATATCCCTCATCGTCTAATCTTCCTATTTCAACTAGCTTTATTACAAGTATTTTACCTTCTTCTATCTCTACTTCTCCTATTTCTCCTTCTCTTAAACCATGGAAAAATATATCACTAGGCATTCTACCTAAATCTCCATTTTCCTCTTTATACTTTAAATAATTTTCAAATACTTTCGGATATAGGGCATATGAAAGTACATCTTTCATATCTGAATCTATTTTATACTTCTCGTCTAAATATTGAGATGCCTTTTTTAAGTCCTCATCTTCTAATAGTTCACCTGCCCTACAAGTTATAGGTTTTTTATCTTTTAATACTAGCTTTTGAAGTCTTTCTGGAAATCCACCCATGGGCTGACCCATCATTCCCATGAAATATGAAACTACACTGTCTGGAAATGCCATATTTTTAGCTTTTTCATATATGTTTTCACTGTTTAGATCATTTTGAACCATAAATATAGCAAAGTCCCCAACTACTTTTGAAGTGGGAGTTACCTTTATTATATCTCCAAGCATCTCATTTACAGTTTTATACATCTCTTTTACTTCAGTAAATTTATGACCTAATCCAAAGCTTTCAACTTGTGATTTAAAGTTTGAATATTGTCCTCCTGGTATCTCGTATTTATATATTTCTGCTGTTCCAGATTTAAGATCTGATTCAAACTCTGCATATATCGGTCTTATAGCACTCCAATAATCTGATATAATTTGAAGGTTTTCTATATCAAGACCTGTACTCCTATCTGTATGCTCAAGAGCTGCAACAATAGAGTTTAAAGCTGGCTGACTTGTAAGTCCTGACATACTATTAAAAGCTGCATCTACTATGTCTACACCTGCATGGGTAGCCATTAGTATTGTAGCCATACCATTTCCACTTGTATCATGAGTGTGAAGATGAATAGGAATATTTATTTCCTTTTTAAGCTCTTTTATAAGTTGATATGCTGCCTCTGGTTTTAATAGAGAAGACATATCTTTTATTCCAAGTATGTGAGCTCCCATATTTTCTATTTCTTTTGCAGTTCTTATATAGTAATCTAAATCATATTTCTTTTTATCTTTATTTAATATGTCCCCTGTATAGCACATACTCACTTCTGCTACTTTACCTGTCTTTAAAACTTCTTCAACAGCTACTTTCATTCCTTCTAAATAGTTTAAAGAATCAAATATCCTAAATACGTCTATTCCACTTTTAGCTGACTCCCTTATGAATTCTCTAACTACATTGTCTGGATAGTTTTTATATCCAACTGCATTTGAACCTCTAATTAACATTTGAAGTAGTATATTTGGGACTTTTGTTCTGAGCATTTTAAGTCTCTCCCATGGAGATTCATTTAAAAATCTATATGCCACATCAAATGTAGCCCCTCCCCACATTTCAAGAGAAAATACATCATTGCCTAAAATGGAAACAGCTTTTGAAATATTAAACATATCATTAGTTCTCATTCTAGTTGCCATAAGTGATTGATGAGCATCTCTAAGTGTAGTATCTGTAATTAAAAGTCCTTTTTTATTTTTTATCCATTCTGTAAGACCTTCTGGTCCTTTTTCATCTAATATCTGCTTACTTCCCCTCTGCTCTAGAGGTCTTTTAAGCCCAGGAATTGAAGGAGAATCAAATTCCGGCTTATTTCCTTTAGTTTTATTTATTACTTTTTCTCCAATATATTTTAAAACTTTAAGCTCTATATCCTTTTTAACTCTTATATCAAATAATTGTTCATTTAAATTGATAAATCCCGTGTCACACTTTCCATTTATAAATTCTGGATGATTTATTACATTTATAAGAAATGGTATGTTTGTCTTTACTCCTCTTATTTTAATCTCTTTTAAGGCTCTACTTGCCTTTTTAGCAGCATCCTCAAATGTCCTTGACCATGATATTACTTTTACTAGGAGACTATCATAGTAGGGACTAATACTTGCTCCAGTAAATCCACTTCCTCCATCTAGTCTTATTCCTGAACCAGAACCTGTCCTATATGTGTCTATAATTCCTGTATCAGGTGCAAAGTTATTTTGTGGATCTTCTGTAGTTACTCTACATTGAATTGAGTATCCATTTACTTCTATATCGTCTTGGTCTTTAATATTTATTTCATCTGAATCTAATCTATAACCTTGTGCAATAAGAATTTGAGACTGAACAATATCTATTCCTGTTACCATCTCTGTAACTGTATGTTCTACCTGTATTCTTGGGTTTACTTCTATAAAGTAGTGATTTCCATGTTTGTCCAATAAAAATTCTACAGTTCCAGCACTCATATAATCTACTGCCTTGGCTATTTTAACTGCATCTTCACATATTTTCTCTCTCTGCTCTTCAGTAATAGAAAAAGCTGGAGTATATTCTATTACCTTTTGATGTCTCCTTTGAATAGAACAATCTCTTTCAAATAAATGGACTATATTTCCATGTTTATCACCAAGTATCTGAACTTCAATATGCTTTGGTTTTTCAAGGTATTTTTCTATAAACATGTCTTCTATTCCAAATGCTTTTTTTGCTTCATTTTTTGCATTATGGTATTCTTTAATTAAATCTTCTTCTCTTCTTACTATTCTCATACCTCTACCGCCGCCACCAGCTGCCGCTTTTAACATTACTGGATATCCACTAAAGTTTGCAAACTCTTTTGCTTCTTCTTCACTAGTAATAGCCCTATCTATACCAGGTATTATATTTACTCCTGCATCATTTGCTACTATTTTAGATTTTATCTTATCTCCTAATTTTTCCATCATTTCTGGAGTAGGACCTATAAGTTCTATTCCTACTTGTCTACATTGTTTACCAAATTCAGGATTTTCAGATAAAAATCCATATCCTGGATGTATAGCATCTACACCTTTTTTAAGAGCTATTTTTATTATTTCATCTATACTTAAATATGCCTCTATAGGGCCTTTATTTTTACCTACTAAATAAGATTCATCGGCTTTTGTACGAAATAAAGAGCTTTTATCTTCTTCTGAATAAATTGCAACTGTTCTTATACCAAGTTCAGTACAAGCTCTAAATATCCTTATTGCTATTTCTCCCCTATTTGCAACTAATATTTTCTTAAACTTTTTTATCATAAACTTACCTCCAAAATATATCATTTAATACGATAATGTATTATGGTATTCATTCCATTATATAGATAATTAAGTATTCTGTAAACTCTTTCATAATAATTCTTATTAATTCTATAATTATAGTCTCTACCTACCAAATAAAAAGATTCCAACCTAAAATCCCACAAAGTATACCTATTGCAGCACCAGCTATAACATCTCTAGGAAAATGAACTCCACCTAAAACTCTTATCATGGCTATTATTAGACCTATAAACATTAAAATAATTCCTATAAAGTTTGATATATAGTATAGATTCATAGCTATAATAAAAACAGAAAAAACGTGTCGGCTTGGAAAAGATTTACCCCTAGTATCTTTATAGATTATTGGATCTATATTCAATATTTCATATGGACGTGAAAAATTTATAGATTTACGAAATATACTTAATAATATAAAAGATATCCCTGGTATAAGTAAAACTTTCCAAATCCTTATATCTCTATCAATCCCCATTTTTAAAAGAAAAATGGGGTATGTTAAATATACTAGTGTGGTAAATAAATTGTTTATAATGTTAATCATTTTTACTCCATGCCTATAGTTTCTTATAGGTTTGGTAATCTTTTCATATGTCTTTTCATTCATCATTTTTATCTTCCATTCTTTTATGCATTTTTAGACAAAATTCTTTTTATAGTCTTCATAATATTATAACATAAAAGAGTTTACTAAAACATATAAGACACAAAAGGATATCCTTTTGTGTCTTATATGTTTATCTATATATTTAAAATTTTTGTAGTAGTGAGTTTCTTAAGTCATCTTCTGCAATGCTTATAGGCTTTAAGCTAAATGTATCTACTAGATATTGTAATACATTAGGTGATATGAAAGCTGGCAAACTTGGTCCCAGATACATATCCTTTACTCCAAGTGATAAGAGGGCCAATAAATCAGCTACAGCTTTCTGTTCATACCAAGAAAGCACAATAGTAAGTGGAATACTATTTACATCTGTGTCAAAAGCATCTGCAAGAGATGAAGCAATCTTAACAGCTGAATATACATCATTACATTGTCCTACATCTAGTAGCCTCGGTATACCCTCCACCTCTCCAAAGTCAAGCTTATTAAATCTATATTTACCGCAA
>NZ_JBQDAA010000030.1:13195-17307 GCF_052089545.1 Tissierella sp.
AGCAAGAGTCATGATTATACAGTCTTTAGGTACTTTTTCTGCAAATTCTGTATAGTAATTTCTCCCTGGTTTTGCACCATCACATCCACCTATTAAAAAGAAATGTTTAATCTTTTCTGATTTTACTGCATCTACTATAGTGTCTGCATGGGATAATGTTTCTTTGTGTCCAAATCCTACTAAAATTTCTTTTTCTTCTTCATCTTCATTAAATCCACCTAGTTCAAGAGCCTTATCTATAATCTCAGTAAAATCTTTCCATCCGTCTTCTTCTGCTTGAATGTTCTTAATACCGTCCCATCCTACAACACTTGTTGTAAATAACCTATCCTTATAAGACTCTCTTGGTCTCATCAAGCAATTAGTAGTCATCAAGATACATCCTGGCATATCATTGAACTCTTTTTGTTGATTTTGCCACGCAGATCCATAGTTACCTACTAAATGCTTATATTTCTTTAGGCCTGGATATCCATGACATGGTAACATCTCTCCATGTGTATAGATATTGATTCCTTTTCCTTCAGTTTGTTCTAGAAGCATTTCTAAATCTCTTAGATCATGACCCGACACAACTATAAATGGTCCTTTCTTAGTTTTTACATTTACCTTGTGAGGAGATGGATTTTTATATGTTTCAGTATTAGCTTCATCTAAAAGCCTCATAACTTCTATACTCATTTCACCGGTTCTCATTGTCATCCTAAGAAGTTCCTCAAATGTCAATTCATCATTTGTAGTAGCTTCTAATGCTATAAAATAAAAATCATCTACCTGATCACTATGATAATCTATAAATCTAGCTTGATGAGCATATGCAGCTATTCCCTTTAAACCATATATTGTCGTCCATCTTAAAGATCTTATATCTTCATCAAGATCTTGATCATACATAATACCAGCTTTTACTGAATCTTTTAACATTTCTTCTTTAGTGTGGCTAAGATTATAAGTAGCAGCTTCAGGATAGTCACCCCTTGGAGCCTGATTCCTTATAGTTTCTTTTATCACTTGAGAATCCTTAAGTAACTTTACATGTACTTCTGCATCAAAGTTTACATTGGTTAAAGTTGTAAATAAGCTATTTTCTACAAATTTTACGATTTCCTTATCTATCTTTTCTCCATTTTCTATTAGGGCTCTAGCATAGCATGATATGCCTTTTAATTGATATATCAATAAATCTTGTAAATTAGCTATTTCTGGAGTTTTTCCACATACTCCACTTTTCGTACAGCCTTTCCCACCCATTGTTTGCTCACACTGATAACAAAACATTGCATTTTGCATCCTAATATCCTCCTGTTTTGATATTTTAACGGCTCATTTTATTTGCATTTATAAATATTGAACTATTACCATTATTAATCTTAATTTGCACATTTATAGATGGTTTTATACATATAGTTTATTTAAATCCTCATTTCTATTTAATAATAAAAAACACTTCCAAATAGATAAGCTAATTTTATATCAATTAGACTATCTACTTTGGAAGTGTTTTCTTAAAACAAATTTATATATTTTCTTTTATATGTTTTTTATTAATTAATGTTAATTTATAAACCCTTTACTCTTTCAAAAGATTCCATATTATAACTAGTTAATACCTTTATATATCCATCAAGCATACTATTTACTTCTTCATCTCCCGTATCTACTAAAAGAGGTCTTCTATCTAAAGAGAGAAGTTTATTTTTAGATGCAATAACACGTATATTATCTTTCCCAACCTTTTTAATAACTTCTGCACTTATCTGTTGATTTCCTCTTCCAAATATATATCCTTGTCCTCCTATAACAGTAACTATTATTTTAACACTGTTGTCTCCAATTATATCTAGGATTTGTTTTTCGTTTACATCGCTTGCTACTAACTCTTTATTTTTTATAATATCTATACCTAAAAGAGTATTGGGTAAGTTTAACTTTTCCATAATAGGCCTTATAGATGTGCCAGATCCTATAATATAAAATATATCTTCTTCCATTTCATCAATAATTTTATTAGAAATTCCATCTAAGGCTGCATCTTCTGATCCTGCCCCACTCGATTTAGTATTTTGTACCAAGTCTTCTTCTTGAGGAATCATAACATATCCATATAATTTTGCTGTTACTTCACCTTTTCTAAAAGCTTCTTCATCTATATCCATAACTTCAGCTTCTTCTGTCTTTTTATCATCATCTTGAAGATATTTAAGAGCTATATCTCCAGCTGCCTTAGGATAATTTGCATATACTCCTGAATGGATTTTAACACCTGTTGGTATACCTATTACTGGAACCTTTGTATCTACAGAATTAAAGATGTTTCGTGCAGTGCCATCACCGCCTGCAAAAAGTATTAAATCTACCTCTTTATCAACCATTTCTTTTGCAGCATTTTCAGTATTTTTAGGATTAAATCTACCTTCTATTTTTCCAATAACAGTGGGATTAAATCCTAATTCCCTTGCTTCTTTTTCACCCATATCACCCGGATAAGTAAATATTTCTAATTTATCTTTTAAAGGCAATAATGATTCTAAAGCTTTTTTTGCTTTACCCGGCGATTCGGGTCTTGCTCCTAAACTTCTAGCTTTTTCTAATATCTCTGGACCATCTGTTCCTTTAAGTCCTACCTTACCACCCATTCCTGCAATAGGATTAACTATAAATCCAAGTTTCATAAATTATCCTCCTATATTAAAATATTTTAATATAAACTTCCCTAAATTATTTAGACATATACTTCAAGAATCTTTTCTAACATTTTCTCTGCCGGATCTAAGATAGGTATTGTAGTTTCTTCCCTAAACAGTTTTGATATATAGGGAAGATGGGTACATCCTAAAACTATTCCTTCTATCCCATTTGACTCTGCCCATTTTAATATAAAATCTAAGTTCAAATATTCAAATATTACACTATCTTTTTTCCCAGTTTCAATTTCTTCCACCAGTGGTAATGCAGATATACTCCATATTTTAATATTATCATTATTTTCTTCTAAAATACTTTCAATCTTTGCACAGGATTGTCCATTTGCACCTAATACTAGAAGTGATGAATAGTCTATTCCAAAGTCAGTATATGCAGCAAAAGGAGTAATTATAGATACATCAGTCTCTTTTGATATTTTTTCTATATCTATAGCCGCACTAAGAGAATTGCAATAAAGAAAAATACTCTTTACTCCTTCTATCTTAGCTTGCTTTATAGTTTTAACAACCTTTTTATATAGGCTTTCTTTAGATAATAATTGAAGTTTACTTTGTTCTTTGGCATTTTTAGAAATAGGATAGCCAGATGATTTAACCTTGTTTTCAAGTAAAAAGTCTACTCCCATTTGTGTATCTACAGGTGTTCCAGCTATTACTCCAACCATTTTTTTCATCAAATTCCTCCTCTAATCTTAAATGATAATTTAAAATTATTTAGTTTTTATCATTTATGTAAGTTTTTGTCCTTTTTTAGTTTTATATAGTAATTATTTAATTTTTTAAATAAATTTTTTATCTTGGATTCTTTTCTTTTATTATATTTTCTAGCTTAAATTTAATCACTTTATATGTAGATTATAACACATTATTCCTTTATCTGTAAGTATAATGAAACTTTTATAAAAAAAGGTAAGGAATACTAGTTAAAACTTACTAGTATTCCTTACCTTTTTCAATGATTTAAATTTTGCTTTTAATATTTTATTTTGCTTTTGCTTTTTTAACTTCATATCCAAGTGCAGCTATAGCATCTTCAGCATCTTTAAGTGATAATTTTTCATTATCAAAATCAAATTTTACCTTGCTTGAATTAAATAAAACCTTTACACTTTCTTTGTCTACACCATCTAATTTTTTTGTTGCATTCTCAATCTTTTGTACACATGATGGACAAGCTAATGATTCTAATTGTATAGTTGCTTTTTTCATTTTACTCTCTCCTTTTATTTAAATATTTTTTATCCTTCATATTTTATATATTATTAATACCTTAATTTATAACGCAGTAGTCTCATACCATTTAAAATAACTACTAATATACTTCCTTCATGTAGCAGCATTCCTATTGACATATTCATCCACTCACTAAAGAATACACTTGCAAGTAGAAATAATACAACTCCAACT
>NZ_JBQDAA010000031.1:0-3145 GCF_052089545.1 Tissierella sp.
GTAAAATCTCCATATTTTTTTATGACCTTGTCTATTTTAATCATATATAACACCTCTCATAGTCTTTTCAAAAGTCCTTAAGATGTAATCAAGTAATACTGTAAAAAATACTATAGGTATAACTCCTAAGAGGATTAAATCAGAAGAAGCCTCTCCTAGTCCTAAAAATACAAAAGTTCCCATTCCTCCACCACCTACAAGCCCTGCTAAAACTGCTCCTCCTATGGTTTGTATAAAAGCAATTCTAATGCCTGTGAATATTACAGGAAAGGCTAGTGGAAGTTCAATCTTTTTTAAGATTTGGGTTTTACTCATACCCATTCCCTTTGCAGCTTCTATTACATTTTGTTCAACTGAGTAAAAACCAGTTAAAGTATTTCTTCCTATTGGAAGAAGTGTATATAAGGTAAGTGCAATATATGCAGGAGCCCATCCTATACCACTTACTCCAAAAGCATCAAAGAAAGCTAGCTCTCCCAGTCCCGATAAGGGAACTAGAAGAATTCCAAATAAAGAAATACTTGGTATTGTTTCAATTATGCTAAGTGGAATCATAACCTTATCTTCAAATTTCTTTTTAGAATAAGCTAAAAATCCAAGTGGTATAGCAATAATTGCACCTGTAAGAACAGAAGCTAAAGTCAAGATAGCATGAATTCTCAAATTATAAATAAATTGAGATTTTTTAATATTATATTCCTTCATTAAAGATAAATCATTAAACGCTCCAGTAAATATAAAGTATGATAACATTCCAAATATGCTTAGAAATCCAATCCATTTAATATATTTATGCTCTTTAATCTTTTGGGTATAGGTAGAAAACAACATGTAAACCGAAAATATTTGAAGGTAAAATCCAAAAGAAAGGCTTATTCTAGCTGAGGTTACTCCTTCTGTATAATCTCCTGTCTTTAGCTGTAAAGCCAAAAATAAGACTAAGGTTAAAATAGTTGTAAGTGTAAAAACAATAATATTTTTATGTTTTTTCCTATAAAAAGATAGGCCTATTAGAGCAAGCCATAAAATTATAAGCACTACACTTAATTTACCAAAAAACTCAAAACTAGAATATTTTATACCTCCAGATATCCTATTGGGTTTATGTTCAAGTAAGTTCATAAAAATAAATGCTGCTGCTCCTATAGAGGATAAGAGCAGCAATGTTTTGTCTTTTATTTTATTCATCTAATCACCTTCTCAGTTAATTTAATCTAGAATCCCTTCTTCTGTTAAATACTCCTTTGCTACATCTTTTGGTGATAATCCATCTACAATTACCTTTTTATTCATATCTTGTAATTTTTCAAGATCTAATGTTTTGAATACATCTTCTATAATATCTTTTATTTGTGGATGCTCTTCTAAAACTTCAGATCTGACCACTACAGATGGCTCAAATACTGGTGGAATTGAGAGTGGATCTTTTAGTACTACCATATCTAAGTCAGGAAGTGAACCATCGGTGCCATATACAAGAGCTATATTTACATCATCAGTGCCATTTTCAAGGGCACTTATCGTTTCAGCAGTGTTTCCATGAGGAAGCATTATAAGTTGATCTGAGTCCAACTTAAATCCATATCCTTCTTCCATACCTAATAGGCCCATTTCTTTTTCTGCAAATAACTGACTGGTTATAAATTTAACCTCGCCTCCATCATTTACATAGTCTGCAAAATCTTCTAATGTTTCTAAGTCATTGTCTTTAGCGAAATCTTTTTTAACTGCTAACATTTCAGTATTATTTGCCTTTGCGGGCTCTAACCAAATTAAATCATTATTTTCTTCATCATAAGTCTTTATAGAATTATATCCTTCTTCTAAGTCTCCCCAAACTTCTTCGTCAAATCCTTCAGAATAATATTGTCCATTTCCAGTATAGTCAATCCCAATATCTAATTCATCTTGCAATAAGGCATTTCTATGAACATCGGGGGTTCCAAATTGAACTTTATCGGTAATAGTATAGCCCTTTTCTTCAAGTGCTAATAATACCATATTACCTAAGATTCCTCCTTCTGTATCAACAAATGAACCTACAACTATTGGATTCTCAGGATTAACTGATTCTCCTTTTTCTTTTTCTTTATCATTATCCGGAGTACTACATGCTGATAATAAAGAAAGAACCAAAACTAAGGTAATTATATAAAACTTATTTTTCTTCATGGCGACCTCCATTTTCTTGTCTTTTTGTAATATTTCGTAATCAATCAATTTTTACCCTACAATCAATATATCAAACTAAACTATAAAAAAATAAACCTAGAACTAGGTTTATTTTTCTAAATAATACTCAATTATATTTTTCACTTTAGGAACTATATAGTGGCTTCCTCCTCTATCCTCTACGTTTTCTATCATAGTTGAAACCACAATTTGGGGATCATCTACATTCATCCCTACAAACCAGCCATTTTCTTTTCCTTTTCCTTCTTGGCTAAGTTTTAATTCAGCAGTACCTGTTTTGCCAGCTAATTTTATACCGTCAATTTTCGCATCGTGACCTGTCCCGTTAGGATCTTCTATTACATCAACTAGATTATTTAACAAAAGAGTCCTATTTTCATCCGAGACTATATTTTCCTTCCACACTTTAGGCTTTGCATCTTTTTCTAAGATAGGCTCCATAATATTTCCATCATTTAAAACCATACTATAAACAAGTGATAAATGTAGTGGACTCATAAGCACTTGTCCCTGTCCATATCCTGTATCTGCAAGTAATATTTCATTTTTAAATTTTTCATCGTTTACTATTTGTGAAGGGGCAAAGGGATAATTTATAGGTATGTCTTCACCAAATCCAAATTTTTTAGATCCCTTTAAAAAGTTTTCTTCACCAATTTTAAGTGCAGTCCTTGCGAAATATATATTGTCAGAATAAATAAATGCATCATTTAAGGTTACACTTGAAAGTTTTTGACTTACCCTATTTATCTTATAATTTCCCCAAGAACTATCCTTTTGCCAACTCTTCCCTTGTATATTTATCTTTTCTTCTGGATTTATAAGATCTTCTTCTAATCCAATAGATGATGTAACTATCTTAAATGTAGAACCTGGAGAGTATGCTTTATTAAATCTATTTAAAAATACATCTGCGTCCATATCTTCCCATTCTTTTATTTGACTATTTTCT
>NZ_JBQDAA010000031.1:3157-16139 GCF_052089545.1 Tissierella sp.
ATAGGTTTGAATCAAATGAAGGTGAACTAACCATGGCAAGAACTTGGCCAGTTTTAGGGTCTATTGCAGTAGAAGTTCCCACTTCTCCATCTAATTCATCATATATTTTCTTTTGAAGGTCTATATCTATATTTACATTTAAATCTTTGCCGTCTTTTGCCTCTGTCTTTGCCAATACAATCTTTTCTAATTCTTGGCCATCTTTTACTTTAGAAATATATATCTCCTTACCGTCATTTGGACGAAGTTCTTTTTCATAAACTGTTTCCAATCCAAACTTTCCTACGCGGCTTGTATTGTGATATATATCATCTTCATCTTCTTCTAGTTCTTCTGCTGTTATAGGCTTTATATAACCTATTAAGGAACCAAAAGCTTCTCCTCCAGGATAAACCCTTTCTTCCACCTCCTGAGATATGACTCCTTTTATTTCTAATAGTTTATTTAACTTTTCCTTATCTTCTAGAGGTATTTTAACTATTGGAATAAAGTGTTCTGGGTCCTTATTTCTTGATAGTTTGTCACTTATCATTTCTTCATCTATGTCTAGTAAATTAGTAAGCTTTTCATTATTTATATCTTCATATTCTGCAGGATAAATACCTACACTATATCTAGATCCATTTATAGCAAGACCCTTTCCATTTCTATCGTAAATTTCTCCTCTTTTTGCCCCTAAAATCCCAACTCTTACACTGTCTTCCTTCTCCATTTGAGGAAAGATGAGACTCTCACTCCAATCTATAAACCAATTCTTCTTATCTTCACCTTTTTCTTTAATCATTTTAACCTGATAAGTATCTAATAAGACCTCTCCTGCTAAGGTATCCATTTTTAAAGTAAATAGGATATTTTCTTTACCCTCTCCATCTTCTTTTATCTTTATATCTATATCTTTTGCCCCTATACCATCAAATATATTTGTATATCTATCTATGAAATCATCTTTACTTATATGTTCTTTAGAATCTTTTGATATCATACTATACATTGTTTGATAATCCTTATCTTCCCAAGCTTCTTTATACTCCTTAAATCTATCTTCAGCTGTCTGACTAGTACAAGCTGTAAATATCAACATAGTCATTATAGAAGTAAATAGTAGCATTAAGATTTTCTTTCTTTTCACATTATCACCTTTTCCTTTTAAAACTATTAAATAATTATTTTACATATATCTTATTAGCCAAATCTTCCCGAATCTCTATATTTTCTCCATCTTTTTCTATTATAATATTTCCCTTTAAATCTTTATCTATTATTTTAATAGTATCACCAATATTTAGACTCATCATTTTTGAATATCTTAAAATTCCTTTTTCATCTTCCAATCTTTTTATAATAGCATTCTCTCCTTCTAACATACTATCTAAAGAAGTTGCATTAAAAATATAGCTATCATCTTCTAAAGGTGTACCGTGTGGACATATTGTAGGATAGTCTAAGTATTTTTCTAGCCTTTCTTCAAGTTGAGGGCTTGTTATATGTTCTAATACTTCTGCCTCTTCATGTACATCTTCCCAATCATATCCAAGCTTTTCAACTAAAAACACTTCCCAAAGAAGATGTCTTTTTTTAATATGAAGAGCTTCTTTTCTTCCTTTTTCTGTAAGTTTGACACCTTTATATACTTTATATTCAATGTACCCTTCTTCTACTAATTTTTTAAGCATTTCAGATACTGAAGGCTGCGATATCTTTAAGGCTGATGCAATATCTTTGGTCCCTATTCTATTTTTTTCTCCCCCAAGCTCATATATTGCTTTTATATAGTCTTCTCTATTTCCAGTCACTTTTTAGCCTCCTTTAAATATTAAGTCTTTTTAAATATAATATATAATATTACTTTCTTAAATTTAATCATATATTAATTTATTTCTTAAAGAATTTTTTCTTTTATAATAATCTCATTCTATAAGAATTTATTGCAGTTTCTCCAAGTTTTCTTAAAAGTTTAGAATTCGTATATCCACCTATTACAGCTCCAACTCCCGGTAGTATCTGCAGAAGTTTTGCTATGTCTAGATAGTCTCTATACTCTTGCTGAAATTCTCTCCATTGATCAAAATCCATATTCTCAAGTAAATCTTTTGAGTACTCATCCCAATTTTCCATATTCAAAAACACTTCCCTACCCCTCTTTTGACTTGAAAATGCTAATTGAAATATATTTAAAATATAAAGTCTTTCCTTATAATCTCTTATATCAAAACCGTAAATAGAAGCAATATCATATAAAAATTTAATTTTTATAGTAAGAAGTAGCGGAAAATCGGCTAAAGACATTGCAATGCCGCCTGCACCGGTTCCAATACCTTCTACCATTGCAGCTCTTTTATAAAACTTTAATCTCTTTTTTACTAATATCTCTTTTTTTTCTAAACTAAGGAAATTGAATGTTCTTTTAGTTGTATATTTAGATCCCGTTAATACAACTTTTACCATGTTTTTTATGGCTAAGGTTAATATTTGATGATATTTTTCAGGTAAAATATCATTTAATCCTTTCTGTGTACTTTTTGAAACTCTATTTATAATTGAGGGAGACTTTCTCATCTTTTTCTTCCATCTATTTAATTCCTTTAATGCTTTTTTATTATAGTCTTCTATAACCAACACCTCTTATCTTTATAATAAATTATTAAATCTATTACAAATCCTATTAGTTTCTTATATACTATTTTATCATATATTAACTATATCTATAAAAATATAGTATTATATATATTTAGGGTATATATAAGATTATATACCCTAAATATGATAAGTATAATAAAGTAATTTCAAATAAGGATATATTATAATTAAATTATAATTTTTTGTAGGGATATGATTTGAGAGGTATGAATATTTTAGCAATTATAAGATAAGCTCCTTTCTTTAATATTAGATTAACCATGATGATTTTAAGCTAATTAAAAACCGTAATAGATAACTTTAATTTTGATGATTTAACCTAAAGGAGAATGAATATGTATTCAATATATATAATAAGCTTTTTAACTTTATTGTTTTTAATGTATCTTTTTAGTATAAAACCAAATAAAAAAAGAGATTTAAATTTTCTTTTAAATCATTACTATTCTCATAGAGGCATTCATAATAATGATGATAAAAATCCTGAAAATTCAATTCTAGCATTCCAAATGGCTGTAGAAAAAGGATATGGCATAGAGCTTGATATCCAGGTTACAAAAGATAAAATACCAGTAATTTTTCATGATAAGAGTCTTTTAAGAGTTTGTAATTTAGAAAATAAAATACAAACTCTTACACTAGAAGAACTAAAAAAACTAAAACTCTTTAAATCAGATCAATATTTACCAACATTTAAAGAAATTTTAGACTTAGTAGATGGAAGAGTTCCTTTAATAGTTGAAATAAAAAATGAAACTACAGATATAAGTGAATTAAAATATATTGCAAGTTTATTAGATACTTATACTGGAATCTATGCTATAGAATCTTTTAATCCACTAGTTCTTAGATGGTATAAAAAAAATAGACCTCATATTATTAGAGGTCAACTTGCAACATGTTCTAAGAAAAAAGATCTTTCAGTTTGTAAAAAAGTTAAAGATTTTATTTTAGAAAACTTCATGACAAATTTTCTATCAAAACCTGATTTTTTAGCTTTTAATTATAAATATAAAAATATGTTTAGTTTTAATTTATGTAAAATACTTTACAATCCAATAACTGCGGCATATACTATTAAAAGTCATCAAACTTTAAAAGATAACTTAGATGATTTTAATATTTTTATATTTGATAGTTTTATACCTGAAGAAGACACTAAAAGATTTTAGTGTCTTTTAATATTCTATACCAAGTTTTTTAAATACTGTTTTATATCCATCTACTCCATAATTTAAAGATCTGTTTACTCTACTTATAGTAGCTGTACTAGCTCCTGTGGATTCTTCTATTTCTGTATAAGTCTTTTTTGCTTTTAAAAGTTTTGCAACTTCTAGCCTTTGTGCTACAGTTTCAATCTCTTTTATAGTAAAAACATCTTCAAAAAATCTATAAGACTCCTCCATAGTTTCTAAAGTAAGTATGGCCTCACAAAACTTATCTATTTGCTCACTTTTTATCCTTGATTCATATTCCATATATACACGTCCTTTTATCCATTAATAGTTTAGTTTATTATAATAGAACTATAAAAAAATTGGGCAAAAGCCCAACTTTCTTATTTAAAATAGTCCTACTATCTCTCCATTTGGTAATATATCCATTTTGTTAGCTGCTGGAACCTTAGGAAGTCCTGGCATAGTCATAACATTACCTGTAAGTGCAACCAAGAAGCCTGCACCCTTAGATACTCTGATTTCTCTAACTGTTATTCTAAATCCACTTGGTCTACCTAACAAAGTAGGGTCATCTGAAAGTGAATATTGAGTTTTAGCCATACATATTGGCATCTTATCTAATCCTAATTCCTCTAGATTAGCAATCTCTTTATTACACTTTTTAGTAAAGTCTACTCCGTCAGCTCCATATATTTCTTTAGCTATTGTTTCAATTTTCTCTTTTATACTACTTTCTACATCATAGAGTACTTTGAAGTCAGATGGTTTGTTTTCACATACATCTACTACTGCCTTAGCCATTTCAACTCCGCCGTCTCCACCATTTGCCCATACATTTGAAAGTACTGCTTTAGCGCCTAGTTTTTCACAGCTATCCAATACAAACTTTACTTCTTCTTCTGTATCAGTTGGGAATTTATTTAAAGCTATTATCGCTGGAACGCCAAATTTGTTAACATTTTCTATATGTTTTTCTAGATTGGCAAATCCTTTAGATAAGGCATCTAAGTTTTCATCTCCTAGATTCTTTTTGTCAACTCCACCATTATATTTTAAAGCTTTAACAGTTGCTACTATAACAGCTGCATCTGGCTTTAAGTCACCAAATCTTGATGCTATGTTAAAGAACTTTTCAGCTCCAAGGTCTGCACCAAATCCTGCTTCAGTTACGGTGTAATCTGCAATTTTTAATCCCATTTGGGTTGCAATTAAAGAGTTACAACCATGAGCTATATTTGCAAAGGGTCCACCATGAATAAGTGCTGGTGTATTTTCAAGCGTTTGTACAAGGTTTGGTGCCATAGCATCTTTCATAATAAGAGCTACTGCTCCTTGTGCATCTAAATCTTTTGCAGTTACAGGCTCTCCATCGGTGTTATAAGCAACTATAATTTCTCCTACTCTTTGCTTAAGATCCTCAATATCATTAGCTAAACAGAATATAGCCATTATTTCAGAAGCTACTGTTATATCAAATCCATCTTCTCTTGGAACTCCGTTTGCCTTTCCTCCAAGTCCTACTACTATATTTCTAAGAGCTCTATCATTCATATCTAGTACTCTTTTCCAAACTACTTTTCTTGTATCTATTTTAAGCTTATTTCCCTGATGTATATGATTGTCTAAAAGTGCTGAAATAAGATTATGTGAAGCAGTTATAGCATGGAAATCTCCCGTAAAATGAAGATTTATATCTTCCATAGGTACTACTTGTGAATATCCTCCACCAGCTGCTCCACCCTTCATACCAAAACTTGGTCCTAAGGAAGGTTCTCTTAGAGTTGTGACTGCCTTTTTACCAATCTTGTTGAGTCCCATTGAAAGTCCAATATTTGTTGTAGTCTTTCCTTCTCCAGCTGGAGTAGGGTTTATTGCAGTTACAAGTACAAGCTTTCCATCTTTTTGATCTTTTTTATTAGAGAGTACATCTAAAGATACTTTTGCTTTATATTTTCCGTAATGTAATAAATCGTCCTCGTTTATTCCTACCTGTTTTGCTACCTCATCAATGTGTACCATTTTTGCTTCTTGACCAATTTGAACATCTGTCTTCAAATGAGTTACCTCCTTTAAATTTAAAATGTTTCATTTGCAATTTTTGATAAAATAATCCAATTATTTATCATTATACCATAAAGCTTTAAAATATTAAAAGGTTTTCCTATTTAATTAATCTTTGCAACATCTCCCCTATAATAAATATTTTTGTAGCTTACTTTTTTTAACTCTTCATATACTTTTTCCCTAGCCACATTTATATCTTTACCCAATGCTGAAACTGTTAAAACTCTACCACCATTTGTTTTAAGTTTATTATCTACATATTTAGTCCCATTATGAAAAACTATAATAGATTCATCTAAATCATCTAAACCATCTATGCCAAATCCTTTTTCATATTTTAAAGGATATCCCAAAGATGTAGTTACTACACAAACAGAGGCTCTTTCATCCCAGATTAAATCTTCTTCTTCTAAACTTTTATCTATTGTCTTTAGGAGTATATCCACTAAATCACTTCTGAGTCTTAAAAGTATACTTTGAGTTTCAGGATCTCCAAATCTTACATTAAATTCTAATATATTAGTATCTTTACCATCTATCATAAATCCTATAAAAAGAATTCCTTCATATTGAAGATCTTCTTCTCTCAGAGCCCTGCTTATATTTTTTAATATACCATTTTTTATCTCTTCTTCTAATTCCTTTGTTACTACTTCATTAGGAGAATATACTCCAACTCCACCTGTATTTAAGCCCTCATCGCCTTCTTCTATCTTTTTATAGTCTTTAGCACTTTCCATAGGTATTATTTTATCACCAGATACAAAACATAGAAGAGATGCTTCTATACCTTTTAAAAATCCTTCTATTATTATCTTTTCGCCCTCATCTCCAAAACATCTATCTTCTAATATATCCTTTAAGACTTTTTCTGCATGACTATATGTCTGGCATATAAAAACACCCTTACCAAGGCATAGCCCATCTGCCTTTATAACAAGAGGTAGGTTAAACTCTTTTAAAGCCTCCTTAGCAGCCTTAAAATCTGTAAAACTTTTATATTTTGCAGTAGGTATATTATACTTATTCATGATCTCTTTAGAAAATTTTTTACTAGCTTCTAGCTGACTTGCCTTTTTGCCTGGTCCAAATATCTTTAACCCTTTTTCTTTAAATCTATCTACTATCCCAAGTGTTAAAGGTTCTTCTGGTCCTACTACAGTTAGATCTATCTTTTCTTTTAAGGCAAATTCTAAAAGTCCGTCCACATCATTTGCAGCTATATCTATATTCTTTGCAAGTTCACTTGTTCCACCATTTCCAGGTGCACAAAATATTTCCTTTACTTTTTTAGACTGACTTATCTTCCAACAAAGTGCGTGTTCTCTTCCCCCACTACCTATTACTAATATTTTCATATCCACTTTTCCTCCTAATGTTTAAAATGCCTGATATGAGTGAAAATCATAGCTATACCATGTTTGTCTGCTTCTTCTATTACTTGACCGTCCCTTATAGATCCCCCCGGCTGAATTATAGCCTTTACTCCTGCTTTTCCTAAGACTTCTATAGAATCTTTAAAAGGAAAAAATCCATCAGATGCTAAGACACTTCCTTTTATCTCGTCTCCACTTCTTTCTATAGCCTTTTTACTTGCCCAATACCTATTGACTTCCCCAAGTCCTAGTCCAATTGTAGCCTTGTCCTTAACTATAACTACACCATTTGAATTTATATGTTTAACCCCTTTAAAAGCGAATAAAAGATCTTCTAATTCTTCCTTTGTAGGCTCTCTTTTCGTCACTATCTCATATTCTTCTAGAAGTATCTCATCTCTTTCTTGAACTAAAAGACCTCCCATAGTCTTTTTTAAATCTAGTTCATCATACTTGTTTTTTTCTACACCTTCTATTTGAAGAAGTCTAATATTTTTCTTTTTTGTCAATATATCTATAGCTTCTTTTGAATAACTTGGTGCTAAAACTACTTCTATAAATATATCCCCAATATATTTGGCAGTTTTTTCATTTATTTCTCTATTAGAAGCTATTATTCCTCCAAAAATAGACTCTTTATCGCATTCATACATCTTTTCATAAGCCTTTTCAATAGTAGCAGCACTTCCTATACCTGAAGGGTTGGCATGCTTTACTCCTACCACTGTTGGCTCTTTAAATTCTTTAAGTATTTTTAAAGCTCCGTTTGAATCGTTTATATTGTTAAAAGAAAGTGCCTTACCATGAAGCTGTTTAGCATTTGATAGGCTTCCTTTTTCTTCTTTTATTTCTTTATAAAATGCAGCCTTTTGATGAGGATTTTCTCCATATCTTAACTTGTCTACTTTTTCAAATGTAAGTGTTAGTCTTTCCGGAAACTTATCTTCATCTAGACTATTGAAATATCCTGATATAAGAGAATCATAGTAAGCAGTATAGCTAAAGGCTTTTTTAGCAAGTTTCATCCTGAAACTTTCATCTAACTTCTCTTCCTTTAACATATCTATAACATTTGTGTAGTCACTTGGATCGGTAACTATTATTACATCCTTATAATTTTTAGCCGCAGCCCTTATCATAGAAGGACCACCTATATCTATATTTTCTATCATATCTTCTATGGATGAATTTTTTTAAGCATCTCTTCAAATGGATAAAGATTGTTTACTACCATATCTATTGAGCCTATATCCATATCTTTTATAGTCTTTTCGTGAGAGGCTTCTCCCCTTTTATAAAGAATACCACCATGGATAAATGGATTTAAAGTTTTTACCCTACCGTCCAATATTTCTGGAAAACCAGTTATCTCTTCTACATCTATTACATCTACTCCAGCATCTTTAAACATTTTAAGACTTCCACCCGTAGATACAATTTCCCAGTTTAAACTTTGGAGTTCTTTCGCAAATTCCACTATACCTTCTTTCTCATAAACGCTTATAAGTGCTCTTTTCATCTTTTCCCCCTATTTATACTTACCTTTTCACCATCTATTTTTACCTTGCCTTGAGAATATAGTTTGACCCCTTCAACTATTATCTCATGTTCAAGTTTTAAAACTTTCTTTTGTAAGCTTTCTACCGTATCATGATCTTCTACTTTGACCTTTTTTTGTAAAATTATAGGACCTGTATCTACTCCTTCATCTACAAAGTGAAGGGTCGCACCAGTATATTTTTCTCCTGATTCAAGAGCTGCCTTATGAACCTTTTTACCATAATATCCACTCCCGGCAAACTTAGGCAAGAGAGAAGGATGAATATTTATTATTCTATCTTTAAACTCATTTATAAAGTCTTTAGAAAGTATCTTTAAATATCCTGCAAGAACTATTAAATCTACACCACTTTTTTTAAACTCTTTCATTAATCTTAAGTTATATTGTTCTTCACTAGTATAGTCTTTTGCTTCAATATATATGTTTTTTATCCCTGCCTTAGCTCCTCTTTTTAAACCATAACTATCCTTATTTGAGATTATTAATTCGATACCACCATCAATCTTTCCATTGAGAGTATTATCTATTAAAGCCTGGAGGTTTGTCCCTCCTCCAGAAATAAGAACTCCTATCTTTAGCATAAAACTACTCCCTCATTTCCCTTTTTAATCTTTCCTAGCTTATAAAACTTTTCTTCCTTTTCTTTTAGGAAGTTTTCTACATCTTCTAGATCTTCTTTTTTTACTATCATAATCATTCCAACACCCATATTAAAGGTAGAATACATCTCTTTTTCATCCATGTTTCCCCATTTTTTTAAAAGATTAAATATATGTGGTGTGTCTATCTTTGTAGTATCTATATGTCCAGTAAGTCCTTGTGGAAGTACTCTAGGTATATTTTCGTAAAATCCTCCACCTGTTATATGAACAAGTCCTTTTATATCAAATCTTTTACTTAAGTCTAATACTGGGTCTATATATATACGAGTAGGCTTTAAAAGTTCTTCTCCTAAAGTCCCTTCTAGTCCATCTATTTTTTCATTTAAATCCATATTTTCTTTTTCAAAAACAATCTTTCTAACAAGAGAATATCCATTGCTGTGAATCCCACTTGAAGGAAGACCTAGGATTACATCATCTTCTTCTATATCTTTCCCATCTATAATTTTTCCCTTATCTACAAGACCAACACAAAAACCCGCTAAGTCGTACTCTCCGTCCTTATAAAAGCCTGGCATTTCAGCTGTTTCTCCTCCAATTAAAGAGCATCCTGCCTTTATACATCCATTTGATACTCCTTCTACAACTTGGGCCATTTTTTCTGGTTTTAGTTTTCCTGTCCCTATATAGTCTAAGAAAAATAGTGGTTTAGCACCTTGGCAGAGTATATCATTTACACACATGGCAACAAGATCTTCCCCTATAGTGTCGTGCCTATCTGTCATAAATGCAAGTTTTAGCTTTGTACCTACTCCATCAGTACCAGAAACAAGTACTGGTTCTTTCATCCCCCCACTATCTAGTTTAAAAAGTCCTGAAAATCCTCCTATATTAGAAAGTACATTTTCTGAATGAGTCTTTTTTATAGATTTTTTTATAAGTTCTACTTGTTTGTATCCTGCTTCCTTATCTACTCCCGAATCCTTATATGTTAAAGACATTTTTTCCCATCCTTTCCTATTGGATAAACTCCAGTTAAACATCCTGTGCAAAATCCCCTATCTCCTAGTGAGTCTAAAAGTCCTTCAAGTGAAAGATAATAAAGTGAATCTACCCCTATTCCCTTTTTTATTTCCTCCACAGTTTTATTGGCACCTATTAAGTTTTCCCTACTAGGTGTATCCATCCCTAAATGACAAGAATGAGTTACAGAAGGTGATGCAATCCTTATATGAACTTCTTTAGCTCCAGCCTCTTTTAGCATTTGAGCAGTTCTTTTTATAGTAGTTCCCCTTACTATAGAGTCGTCTACAAGAACTACTCTTTGTCCTTTTATATTTTCTTTTAAGACATTTAATTTAATTCTTACGCCTTTTTCCCTAAGTTCTTTTGTAGGGCTTATAAAAGTTCTACCTACATATTTATTTTTTATGAGTCCTATAGTATATGGAATATTTGAAGCTTGTGAAAAACCAACTGCAGCTATAATACCAGAATCTGGTGCTCCTATTACTATGTCTGCATGGACAGGTGCCTCTTTAAATAGTGTTTTTCCCATATTTAATCTAGATAAATATATACTCCTTCCATCTATAACGCTATCTGGTCTTGCAAAGTAAATAGATTCAAATGCGCAAAAGCTTCTAGCTTCTTTCTTTTTAAATATACTCTCTATACCATTATTATCTATAACTATCATTTCACCTGGCTCTATATCTCTTACAAAATCTACCCCAAGTGTATCAAATGCGCAAGTTTCTGAAGATACAACATACTCATCTCCAATTTTCCCAAGGGATAAAGGTTTTATTCCATAGATATCCCTTGCAGCTATAAGTTTATCTTTTGTCATAAGGACTAAAGCGTAGGAACCTTCTAAGCCTTCCAATACTAGTTTTACACTTTCAACTATATCCTTTTTACCAGCTCTTGCTATTAAATTTGCTATTACTTCTGAATCTAAATCAGTCTGAAATATACTTCCTTTTTCTTCTAGTTCTTCTTTTAAAGTGCAATAGTTTGCAATACTTCCATCATAAGCTACTCCAAGTGCTCCATTTTTATATCCTATAACTAATGGTTCTATATTCTTTTTATCGATTCCTTCATCGGAAAAAGCATATCTAACCTGACCTATACTTATATTTCCTCTTAAGCCTTTTAGATCATCCTCTTCATATACTTCATTTACAAGACCTATATCTTTATAGTAATCTATAAAACCATTGTTATTTATTGCTATTCCAGTACTTATTTGACCCCTATGTTGTAGAGCGTATAGACCGTAGTACATCATTTGAGAAATTTTTTCTACATTTTTACCGTATATACCTAATACTCCGCTCAAAATCTTTCCTCCTTATAGTGTTAATTCACTATTCATCTTTTCTACGCCTTTTTCCATCTCAAGCTTGTAATCCTTTATCTTATCCTTTACTTCTTCATATTTAAGAGAAAGTATTTGAGCTGCAAGTATAGCTGCATTTTCTCCTCCATCTATTGCAACAGTTGCAACTGGAACTCCTTTTGGCATCTGCACTACAGAAAGTAGAGAATCAAGCCCATCCATTGTAGAAGACTTTGCTGGAATACCTATAACTGGAAGTGTAGTAAGGCCTGCCAAAACTCCTGCCAGGTGAGCTGCTTTTCCTGCTATAGCTATTATAACTTCTGTTCCATTTTCTTCTGCATTTTTTGTAAAGTCAACTGCTCTTTTCGGTGATCTGTGAGCTGATATAACTTCAACTTCATAAGGTATATCAAATTTTTCTAAAATACCTATACTTTTTTTAGCTATCTTTTCATCTGAAATGCTTCCCATTATTATACTTACCTTCATAACTCTTCATCTCCTTTTATTAGTCAAAATATTTAATACCAGATTCAAATATTTTCATTTGACCCCTAATATCTATGTTTTTATACAAATCTTTTTTTATACGATCTATATTGCTTGTAGTCCCAAGTATTCTACCGTTTAAACTTGTAAGCGATTCTATATTTCCATGGGATCCAGTAGGGTTTTTACCTATAAATCTTGTAGCTATTTGACTCCTATCTAATTCTACATCACTATCTAAAAATAGTCTTCCCTCATAAGTTCCTATAGGTGCTGAATATATATGACCTTTTTTCATACTATTAAACCAAGGTGAGCTATCATCTTTTACTTCTATATCTGTAAAGGTAGATATAAATCCTCCTTCTTTATTTGGAAGAAGTATGCCACCTTTTCCTACTATAAGACCAGATTTTAAAAGTGTTTGGAAACCTTCACCAATACCTAAAATAAGCCCATCTGTATTTTCTAAAAATCTATTCATTTCTTCTTTTATTTCAGGTCTATCTAAGATATATTTTAGAAGTTTTCCTCCACCATTAGGTTCTCCTCCAAAAACTACTCCATGAGGAAAAGCTAATATTTGACTCATTCTAATTTTTTCTCTAAACTTTTGTAAAGAATCTTTAAAGTTCTTTTCATTTGAAAGCCTAAAGACAAATGTATCAACTTGACCTCCAGCTCTTCTAAATGAGTCTTTTAAAGTATATTCTCAATGTGTTCCA
>NZ_JBQDAA010000032.1:0-11740 GCF_052089545.1 Tissierella sp.
ATGGAATATTAATGTCCGAGAAAAAAGTGTGCTGAAAAAGGTTGACAATCCAACAGTATCTTTTTAAAGGGGTTATTCAATGTATCAAATCTGTGGGTAGGAGTTAGACTTTTAGGACTTCTTCTTACGGGAATGGTTTATTTTGAGCTTGGACCTGAATGGATATGGTCAGGAGATACTGGAGGACTTATCCTTTATGATTTAATCTTAACATTGTTTACAATGTTTTTATTTGCAGGATTTTTATTACCATTTTTAACAGATTTTGGACTCTTAGAATATGTAGGAGCGCTATTTACACCAGTTATGAGACCCTTATTTGGGTTACCTGGTAGATCTTCAATAGATTGTATAGCTTCTTGGGTAGGGGATGGAACTATAGGAGTTGCACTTACAAATAGACAATACGAAGAAGGCTACTATACAGGAAAAGAATCAGCAGTTATATCAACTACATTTTCAGCAGTATCTATTACATTTTGTTTGGTGGTACTTGGACAAGTAGGATTAACTAAATACTTTGCCCCATATTATTTAACTATAATAGCTTCAGGTTTTGCAGCAGCTATAATAATGCCAAAGCTCCCACCTCTTTCTAAAAAGAAAGAGACTTACTATAAGGGAGTAAAAAAGGATATTGGAGAAAATGTACCTAAGGGCTATACAAACTCTCAGTGGGGTGTACATTTAGCTATAAAAAAGGCAGAAAAAAGCGGGAATATTAAAGCTTTTATGAAAAACGGAAGTAAAACTGTATTAGATATGTGGATTGGAGTTCTACCAGCTATAATGGCATTTGGAACTATAGCACTTATAATAGCTGAAACTACACCTATATTTGAATGGCTGGGAATGCCATTTATTCCTCTATTAAAATTATTTAGAGTTCCATATGCAGTCGAAGCATCTCAAACAATTATGGTTGGATTTGCAGATATGTTTCTTCCATCTGTTATAGGTGCAAGTATTCCAAGTGAAATGACTAGATTTATTGTAGCTACTCTTTCAGTAACTCAGCTTGTATACCTATCAGAAGCTGGAGCTGTTATACTTGGATCAAAGATTGATATTTCTCCAGTTGATTTATTCCTTATATTTATACAAAGAACACTTATAACGCTACCGATTATAATACTTGCAGCATATTTAATATTTTAAGGGGATGTAAAAGAATGATTAAATATAAAGATGTAGAAAAAGCGAAAGAAAGAATAAAGGATTATATTTATCATACTCCTTTAGAAAAATCAATGAATTTAAGTTATGAAGATACAAATATATATTTAAAACTGGAAAATCAACAAAAGATGAGATGTGCAAAAATAAGAGGAGCTCTTAGTAAAATGACAAGCTTGACTATGGAAGAAAAAGAAAAAGGCGTGGCGGCTATTTCCTCCGGGAACCATGGGGCAGCTGTAAGTTATGCATCTAATCTTCTTGGTATAAAAAATGTTACTATATATGTTCCAAAAACTACTCCAAAGAGTAAAGTTGAAAAAATAGAATACTATGGTGCTGAGGTAGTAAAACTTGGTAAAAACTATGATGAAGCTCATGAATTGGGGTTAAAGGAAATTGAAGAAGAAAGTAAAACTTTTATAGACCCTTGTTCAGATAAAGTGGTTTTAGCAGGACAAGGAACTATAGCTATGGAAATATTAGAAGAAAATCCACATATAGATACAATAATAGTGCCTATAGGTGGAGGCGGTATAATAACTGGAATAAGTGTAGCTGCTAAGGCTATAAAAAAAGATATAGAAATAATAGGACTTCAAACTGCAGCTTGTCCTGCAATGGTGGCAGCTCTAAGAGATGAAGTATTTTATGAAGTGTATGAAAGTGAAGATTCTATATGTGATGCCTTAGTTGGGGGAGTAGGTCATATTCCATATAAAATGGCGGCAAGTCAAATAGATGACATAATAGAAGTTGAAGAAGAAGATATAAAGGATGCTGTTAAACATCTCATATTAGAAGAAAAGATAATAGCAGAACCAGCAGGGGCTATAGGAGTGGGAGCTATAAAGAAAAACCCTAAAAGATTTAAAGGTAAAAATGTAGCTGTAGTCCTCACTGGTGGAAATATTGATAAAGAATTAATGCTGGATTTAATAAATATAGATTAAATTTTATTTAAATTATAAAAAATAGACAAAATGAAATGCCAGTTAATAAAATTATTCATAATTTTATTAACTGGTATTTTTATTATTTACCTAAAAGCCATTTTATATTGTGGTGGAAAATCTACTTCAATTCCCTTTTCATAGGCCATACGAATAGGAGTATAAGGATCTCTTAGTAGCTGCCTTCCAAGAGCTACAAGATCTGCTCTATCATTTGAAAGGATTTCCTCTACCTGGTTGAAGTTTTCTATAAGTCCAACAGCTATTGTTGGCATATTACATCTTTTTTTAACTGTTTCTGCAAACTTTACTTGATAACCAGGATATACATCTATATGAGTATCAACAAGTCCTCCTGTACTTATATGTGCTAGATCAAAATAGTCTTTTACTTCATTTATTATATCTACTATCTCTTCTTTATCTATTCCACCTTTTTCATAATCGCTAGCAGAAAATCTTACAAATATAGGTTTATCTTCAGGCCATGTTCCTTTTACAGCTAGGAGTATTTCTCTTAAAAACCTAGTTCTATTTCCAAGGCTTCCTCCATACTCATCAATTCTACGGTTTGTTATGGGAGATAAGAATTCATGAATTAAATATCCATGTGCTGCATGTATTTCTATCACATCAAAACCTGCTTCATGAGCTCTTCTTGCAGATTCTTTGAAACTATTTACTAATATATCTATTTCAGAACTTGTTAATTCATGTGGCTTTTTATAAGGATCACTATGTTTTATTGGAGAAGGGGCTACTATATATTCATCTCCACTATCACCTTTTCTACCAGCATGTGCAAGTTGTATTCCTATTTTAGTTCCGTATGGGTGTACATTTTCTACAATTGATTTTAGACCATCAATATGTTTATCGTCCCAGATACCTAAATCTTTATTTGATATTCTACCATTTGGAATTATTGCTGTGGCTTCTAATATTATCAGAGATGTACCTCCTATAGCTCGCGAAGCATAGTGGGTACGATGAAAATCTTTTACAAATCCATCTTTATCTGAAGAATAGGTGCACATAGGGGGCATAACTATTCTATTTTTAAGTTTTAAATCTTTTATATTATATCTTTCGAAAGTCTTCAATCTAAATCTCCTCCTTCTCAAATTATACCCAAAATTTAGAAAAATAATAAACTGTTTATTTTATTTCTAAAAAAGCTTTACAAAATATTTAATTCATGTTAAAATTATATACACGAGTAGTATACAAAAAACTGTAAATTAAACATATGCTTAATTCTTTTGAGAAGCGGGGGAACCACTTTTTTTGGGGTGAATCCGATTTGGATGGGCTATTAACCCTTTAGTCCTAACCCGACAGCTAACCTCGTATGCTAAGCAAAAGGGGAGTTAAAATGCGTTAAAGCAGACTATGGTACCCCATGGTTATTTTTTTACCCCAATTTTCTATTTACAGAAAGTTTAGTAAATATTTTTTAGGGAGGATGATTATATTGAAAAGAAAAATTAAATATTGTGTCATTGGAGCAGGAAATGGTGGGATTGCTATGGCTGGATATCTAGCTATGATGGGTTATACTGTCAATTTATATAATAGAACATATGAAAAACTTTTGCCACTATTAAAAGATATGACGATAAATCTTACGGGAGAAGTAATGGGTTCTGGTAAGCTAAATAAGATCACATCAGATATAGAAGAAGCTATACGAGATATAGATGTAATTATGGTTACGATACCTGCAATGGGACACTCACAAATAGCAAGAAAAATGGCGCCTTACTTAAAAGATGGACAAATTATAATATTAAACCCTGGCAGAACAGGAGGAGCCTTAGAAGTTTATGAAACACTTCTTAGAGAAAGAAAGAGAAACAATGTAATAGTAGCAGAAGCTCAAACATTTATTTACGCAGTAAGATCAGAAGTCTCAACTCAAGCACATATTTTCAAAGCGAAACATGAAGTTTCCTTAGCAGCAATACCTGCGACTAAAACAGATTATGTACTACAACTTATAAATAAAGTCTATCCTCAATTCATACCAGCAAAAGACATATTAGAAACCAGTATAAACAACTATGGAGCGATATTTCATCCAGGTCCAACACTATTAAATAGTGGACATATAGAAAGAGCTATACCTTTTGACTATTATACTGAAGGGATAACACCTTCTGTCGCAAATGTATTAGAAAGAATGGATAGTGAAAGAATGGAAATTGGAAAAATGCTTCAAATAGATACTATATCTGCAGTTACTTGGCTATATGAAAGTTATGGAGGACGTGGTAGAAACCTTTATGAAGCAATTCAAAATACAGGAGCTTACAAAGGTCTTCCGGCACCTGGTACTATAAAAACTAGATATATCCATGAGGATGTTCCATATAGTCTTGTACCTATAGAATCAATAGGGAATCTACTTGGAATAAAAACTCCTGCTATAACATCTGTAATAAATTTAGCAGAATGTATGACTGGAAAAGACTTTAGAAAAATTGGAAGAACGGCTGATAAGCTAGGTCTTGAAGGACTTTCTATAACAGAGATGCATCTACTTGCAAGAAAAGGTAGAATATCTAAAAATAGAACTTTCGTAGAAGAAGTAGTTTAGGTATATATTTTTTAAAAAAGGGGCAATATACTTTTAAGCCCCCTTATTTTAATTTAAATAAGAAAACATAAAAAGCCAGCAGGGATTTCGAAATCCTTGCTGGCTTTTTATGTTTTAAAATAAACGAAGGTTTATTTTAACTTTAAGGGGGTAAAGTGTATATAATAAGGATAAAGTGAAATTATACTTTTAAATAGAAATTTAAATTAAAAGGAGGAAAAGCTATGCCATTTGTAATAGGATTAATTATACTAATAGTATTGTTAGCCTTTTGGGTTGTATCCATATATAACTCACTAGTAACATTAAGAGAAAGAGTAGACAATGCTAAAGCTCAAATAGCAACTCAGATTGAGTCAAGATGGGATGCTATAAAAAGTCTTATAAGCGCAACTAAACAATATTCTGCTCATGAGGCAGAAGTTTTAGAAAATGTGGCTGAAAGCAGAGCATCTATAGGAAGAGGAAGTTCTGTTAAAGAAATGGAAAATGATCAAAATAAACTTGAATCTGTAGTTGGTAGACTTATTGCAGTATCAGAAGCATATCCAGACTTAAAGGCTAGCTCAGTTTATAAAGATACTATGGCTAGTATAAATAAATTTGAAGACAATGTAAGAAATTCTAGGATGATATATAACGATGTAGTTACAAGATATAATAGAAAGTTAAAAGTATTTCCTTCAAGCATAATAGCAGGGATGTTTAACTTTGCTTCAAGAGAATACTTTGAAGGGACAGAAACAAAACAAGATATGCCAAGCTGGGATTAGGAGGTGTCTTTTATGACAAAAAGAAGAATATCCGTTATAATCCTTGTATTGTTTTTGTTTTTAAATATATTTACTATTAAAGATGTATATGCAGATGATTTTGAACTTGAAAATATAGTTATAGATGTATTTATAAATGAAGATGGTAGTGCAAATATAAAAGAGCGAAGACAGATGGAGATAAATGAAGGTACAGAAGTCTTTATAGTGATGGGTAATTTAGGTGAATCTACTATAAAGGATTTTACAGTAAAAGAAGATGGTATAGTTTATGACTATGTAGATAATTGGGATATAGATGCATCAAGAGAAGAAAAAACATTTAAAAATGGAATAATTGATAGAGGGGATAGATATGAATTAAGCTGGGGAATAGGAGAATACGGGAGTCATGAATATATTTTAGAATATACTCTAACAGACTTTATAAAAGAACTAAAGGATAGTCAAATATTATTTTGGAGATTTATAAATGATAAGACAAATGTACCCCCTCAAAATGTTACGATTACTATAGAAAGTGAAAGACAGTTTGCTCAAGGAACAGAGAGAATATATGCATTTGGTTACGATGGAGATATTCAATTTGTTGATGGCAAGGTTGTAGCTAAAAGTAGTGAACCATTGGATAACTCCCAATACGTAACTGTACTGATGGGACTACCTGAGGGTAGTTTTGCTAGTAATGACTATGTAGACAAGACATTTGAAGAGATACAGGATGAAGCTTTTATAGGAAGTGACTATGGAGTAGATGATAGTAGTGGTTCTAGTGGAACATCTAACAGTAACTCGGGATTTAATTTTTTTGGATTAGTTTTTGGAAGATTATTTCCAATTTTAGTTACTGGTATTTTAGCACTTAATCTATTTAGAAATAAGAACAATATTAAAGGAACAAAGAAATTTAAAAGAAAGTATAAAGAAGAATATTATAGGGACTATCCTTATGAAGGGGATATAATTGATGTATATTATATACTTCAAAAGATAGGAGTAGGTAACTTTGAAAATCTTCTTACAAGCTTTATATTAAAATGGATAAATGAAGAAAGGATAATGACAGAAACAGAAGAAGTAGGATTTTTTAGGAAAAAAGAACAAACCAATATTAGGTTTTTAAATAAAGATATAGATACAAATACAAGAGAAGGCTCTTTATTTAAAATGATGTTAGATGCAGCAGGGCCAAATGAAATACTTGAGGAAAAGGAATTTACAAAATGGGCAGCTAAAAATAGATCTAAAATAGAAAAATGGGAGAAAAATATAAAAAACTTATCTGCTCAAAAACTTCAAGAGTTAAATTATCTTGAAATGGTAGAAAAAAAGGTACTTTTCTTTAAGAGTCATACAGTACAATTAACTGGAAAAGGTGAAGAGTTAGAAAAAAATATCTACAAATATGTAAACTATTTACATGACTTTTCCCTTTTAAATGAACATGAAGCTATAAATGTGACCATATGGGACAATATAATGATATGGGCAGCAGCACTTGGGATTACAGAAGTAGTAAGTAAACAATTCGAAAAATTGTACCCAAGATATCAAGCTGAAACTGTATATAGAGGAAACTCAATATATCTAGCCCACGCACTAACAAGAAATGTAGCAAGAGCAGCAGCTCCACCCGCATCCACCACTAGAAGCGGTGGAGGCGGAGGCTTTTCAAGTGGTGGAGGTGGTGGTGGCTCCTTCGGAGGCGGAAGCGGAGGAGGAGTTAGATAAGTTTATAAAAGAGGTGAAAGCATCAATTGATGCTTTCACCTTTTTTTATATTTTTCGAACTATATATATCTTTAAATATTTATCTTTAAAAACTACTTTTCCTTCATCTATAAAAGTACCAAGTAGTTCTATTTCTGGGTATCCGTGATCTCCACCTATTAATGGCCAATAGTATTCTTCAAACTCTGGCTGTCTTGTATCATTTAAAGCATCCTCAAGAGATTGTAATTTATCTATTGGAGCTGACTTACAAGGACCTTCTATATTTATTACACCTTGAGAATCATTAATATTAAAATCTATCTTTAAATCATTCATGTCTAAGCTAAAACAAAAATTCATAAGTTCATCTAATACTTTTACTAATTTATCTCTTTCATTTTTCATTTTAAATTATCCTCTCCTAAAAGATTCTATAGTAGGTACCAAAAATGCTGCTACTAGTCCACCAGCAAACCCATTATTGTAAAGATTCATTCCACCATGCAAATATCCGATATTCATAACTACTGAAAGATGGAGTATACCAGCTATTATACCATATTTCCATCCAAATTTACCAGGTATTGGAGCAAGACATGTTCCAAACAGAGCTGCTAAGATAACATTTGTAGAATTTGGTTCCCAAGTATTGAATATTGTTGCTATATAAACTCCTATAACTATAAAAAATACATTTTTAGGATGTTTTCCAAATGCTCCAAAACCGACCACTGTAAATATACCCCCTATTACAGGTCCGTTTAAATCACCATTAATCAATAAAACATATAAAAGGGATAGTAGGCCTAGAAGTCCCATATTTATAAGTGATAGTCCAAATCCACTTAAATTGACAAAATCAGCCACAAGTCTACCGGTATAAGTTAGGAGATGTTTATAGCCTTTAAAACTTTTGTCATTTAAAAAGAATCCTAAAATTATCATACTAATAAAAAGACATATAAAATAGAATCCTAATGCCTTATTATTTCCAGCCGATAGTATATTTTGAGTTTCATTTTCCAATCCAAAGGATCTAAATATTGACATAAATAAAGATCCTATAATTCCTATTGTAAAACCAACATTATAAAGACTAAAACCTTGATGAAAACTTATAAAATGATTTGCAAGTGGAGGAAGTAAAAATCCACATATAACTCCTATAGCATTACTTATAAGTATAGAAAAAACAGGATCGAAACCAAATCCAAAAGAAATTTGGCTTATTATAGGTGCAAGTCCAGTACCAAAAAATGCAACTATAATAAATTTATTAAAGCTATCATCTTGAGTTAAGGAATAAACGTAGACTCCAAGAAAAAGCCCCCAGATATTATAAATATTTTTCCCAAAGAAAGCAAATCCAGCAATGATAAATGTGCTTGCAATTATAGGTCCGCTTATACTAACTTTATTTAACTTAGAGATAAATAAAGCTATAAGTAGTAAAAGTCCGCTATTTAAAAATGCAGCTCCCAAATTACCAACAGATATATAGTCTGTTAATAAAATGCTTGGTGAGACTACTATTTTTTTCATAGCCTCAAATATTTCACTGGGAGTATTAAATAAAAAGGCTGAAAAAAAGATAATACTTGCATACATAAAGAGAACTTTATATTTTGTATCCTCTTTTACTACTACTATGTCTCTACTTACCACGATATCACTCCATTTCTATGGGAATATTAATAATTATATTTATAAAGTTATTTCTTTTATCCATAATTGTAGATCTTCAATAATTTTTATGATCTCTTCTTTTTTTGTCAAAGGATTGTTTGAACAAAATCTAAGAACTATTTTTTCTTTTAATTTAGTTGTTAAAAATGCTGAATAATTTTCATCAATAGCTCTTTGGGAAAGTGATAGATTTATCTTATCTAATTGTTTTTTACTATATTTTTCATCAAAAAATCTAAAATTTACTGCTCCAAGCTGAGCTTTAGAAATTATTTCAAGATTTTCATATTTTGAAACTTCTTCTTCAATCCATTTTGCGATTACAAAACCTTGATCTATAGCTTCTCTCATAACATCTAATCCAACTGTTTGAAGTGTAAACCATAGTCTTATACCTCGAGCGGGTTTAGTCATCTCTATGCCCATGTCCCAGTCGTTAAAGTCTTGTTCTGTAGACTCAACATCCTTTAAGTATTCTGGAGAAACATTAAATGAATTTAATAACTTTTTCTTGTCACGACATATAATAGCTGCGCAGCCATAAGTTTGAAATAACCATTTGTGACCATCCCAAGAGACAGAGTCAGATAGTTCTATTCCTTGTAAAAGTTCTTTGTGACTAGATAAGAGTGCAGAAGCTCCATAAGCACCATCTATATGATACCAAAGCTTATATTTATTTGATATATGAGCTAGCTCTTCCAAAGGATCAATAGTCCCCGTATTGGTAGTACCGCAACTAGCTACAAGTAAAAAAGGTTTGTATCCATTTTCTATATCCAATTGTATAGCACTTTTAAGCTTTTTAAGATCTATTTTAAAGCTGTCATCACTTGGAATAGTTCTTATATTTTTATTTGGCAGACCCATAATATGAACTGCTTTTGCTACAGAGCTATGTGTTTGGTCAGAAACATAAATAGTGCCTTTTGTAAACTCTCCTGATTGAAGTTTATCATCCCTTGCAATAATAGCTGCAGTTAAATTTGCCATTGAACCACCTGATACAAATTGTCCACCCAGTTTTTTCTCATCATATCCTATTAAAGAACCTAAGAATCTCAAAGTTTCTTTTTCTAAGGCTACAGTTCCTTCACTAAGATTATATCCAGCTGTATATGGATTATGAAGAGAGTTTAAAAAGTCTCCAAAAACTGAATATGGACTATATGCCCCTGGAATAAAACAAAAATATCTAGGATGGTTTACCTTTATTCTATATGGAAATACATCTTCTATAAGTTCCTTTGCTACAACACTTGGGTCCCTTCCCTTATTTTTAAAATCTATATCATTTAATTCCTTTTTTTCTTCATTAGATAAATACTCTACAACATCTTCTTCTCTTATATTGGTCTGAGCATTAACTAACTTTGGTACAAATTCATTGAATAAAGAGATTAAATTCTCCCATTCATATAATTTCTCATATGAGTTATTCTTCATAAAATCACTTCTTTCTTTAAAATAAATTTGAATCATTATATAAATTTAAAACTTATTTATTGTTACTAAATTTTATACCCTTATTATTTACTATCTTTACAATAAAAAAACTTTAGAAGTAATTTTTATAAAAATTACTTCTAAAGCTTTTTTTTATAATGTTTTTTTCATCTCTATATGGGGAATAGCTTTATAATCGAAAGGTTCACTTATAGCTTTATATCCAAGTTTATTATAAAAGCTTCGAGCATATACTCTACCAGTTAAGAAAGCTTTAGTATATCCTTTCTTTCTAGCTATATCTTCAATAAACTTCATAATGTATATTCCAAGACCAATCCCTCTAAATTCTTCTAGGATGGCAAGTGTTTTTATTTGTGCTGTATCTTTATTTTTTTCCTTTAAAAAGACTGTACCAATTAATTGATCTTCTATGTAGACACCATACATATACATATCTTTATCCTCTTCTAAGTTATCATCTTTTATATCAAGCCCATAAGGCTTACGAAAAACTTCATTTCTAAGGGTGAGTGTATCAAAATATTCTTTAGATCCATATTCAATAGTTAATATTTCAATCTCCATATTTTTCAGCTCCTTTGAGAAAACAATATATGATAAAGGAAAGCTTGTCAATAGGGATTGATAAATTTTAGATAATTAGATAAAGGATTTTAATATATAAGAATTAATAATACATTGAAAATAAGGGTTTATCTGATAAAATAGAAATATAAAGATAAAGATTTAATAGAAAACTCTTTAGTAAGAACAAGTATTTTAATGGAAGAAGAACATATATATTTAATAATATCAAAAAGTTTAAGTTTCTATATAATTTATGGCTAATAGAATAAATATATACATGAGGTGAATAGATGTTAACACAAGCAGAGCAAAGAAAAGCAGCAAAAGAATTTGCAAAGAGATGGGAAGGAGTTGGCTATGAAAAGGGTGATAGTGCCAGATTTTGGTTATCATTATTAAATGAAGTATATGGCATTGACCGGCCTGCAGAATTCATACGATTTGAAGATAGAGTGAAAATGGATCATACCAGTTATATTGATGGATATATTCCATCAACACATGTATTGATTGAACAAAAGAGTATGGACAAAGATTTGACAAAACCCATACGTCAATCAGATGGAACTTTGTTGTCTCCATTTCAGCAAGCAAAAAGATATTCAGCTGAACTCCCATATTCAGAAAGACCTAGGTGGATAGTAGCCTGCAATTTTAAAGAATTTTTCATATATGATATGGAAAAACCAAGTGGAGAACCGGAGATAGTTTTGTTAAGTGAATTAGAAAATGACTATTATAGGATGTTCTTTCTGGTAGATGAAGGCGATGAAAATATTCAAAAGGAAATGGAAGTATCCTTA
>NZ_JBQDAA010000032.1:11750-16133 GCF_052089545.1 Tissierella sp.
CCAGAAGATGAACAAACCTTAAAATATTTAAATGTTTTATGCGTACGTTTAGTATTTTGTTTTTATGCCGAAGATGCTGGACTATTTGGACCACATGGTATTTTCCATGACTATTTAATGAAGTATAAAGATTTAAATTTTAGAGATGCTTTAATAAAACTTTTTAGAGTATTAGATCAAAAACCAGCGGAAAGAGATCCTTATCTTGAAGATGATTTAGCCCAATTTCCATATGTAAATGGAGAACTATTTGGAAATGAAGAAATTGTTATACCAAGAATCAATGAAAAAATAATTGATATAATTTTAAATCAAGCAAGCTCTAGTTTTGACTGGAGCAAGATAAGCCCAACTATCTTTGGAGGAGTTTTTGAAAGTACATTAAACCCAGAAACAAGACGATCTGGTGGTATGCACTATACATCAATTAAAAATATACATAAGGTAACTGATCCTTTGTTCATGAATGATTTAAATGAAGAATTCGAAAGTATCAAAGAATTTAAAACCTACAAGGTAAGAAAAAGAAAGCTTGAAGAGTTCCAAGAAAAACTAGCATCCCTTAAATTTTTAGACCCTGCAGCAGGAAGTGGTAACTTTTTAACAGAAACATATCTTTCCTTGAGAAGATTAGAAAACAAAGTAATAAAATATCTCTACGGGAGCCAAATTGTAATGGGCGAAGCCTTCAACCCTATCAAAGTATCTATAGGACAATTCTATGGAATTGAAATAAATGACTTTGCTGTAACCGTTGCAAGAACAGCTCTATGGATAGCTGAATCACAAATGATCAAAGAAACTGAAGATATTATCCATACTAATATTAATTTCTTACCATTGGAGAGTTATGCAAATATAATTGAAGGCAATGCTTTAAGAATGGATTGGGAAGATGTAGTATCTAAGGATGTGTTAAACTATATTATGGGAAATCCACCATTTATAGGTTCTCGATATATGGATAAAGAGCAAACAGAAGAATTAAAAAAAGTTTTTAAACAAAAAAGTGGTATAGGCAAACTTGATTATGTTGGAGGCTGGTATAAAAAGTCTGGAGACTTTATTAATGGAACTGATATTGAATGTGCATTTGTTTCAACTAATAGTATCACTCAAGGTGAACAGGTGCCTATAATGGCGAGAAATATTTTCGAGAAGGATAAAATTGTAATAAACTTTGCATATCAAACATTTAAGTGGAATAGTGAAGCAAAAGATAAAGCGGCAGTTCATTGTGTAATAATAGGATTTTCAAAAAAGGAAAGAATTAACAAATATATACATATATCAAATTCACAAGTTAAAAAAGTTGGTAATATTAATGGATACTTACTGGAAGCTCCAAATATGAGCATTGAATCTAGAGGTAAGCCTTTATCTAATGTACCTAAGTTAAGAACAGGTACTAGGGTAGGAGCTCAAGAGTATGTTTTCAAAGAAGAAGAAATGATTGATTTTGTAAAAAAGGAACCTTTATCAGCGAAGTATTTTCATGAATACTTAGGTGGATTTGAATTTTTAAATAATAAAAAACGTTATTGTTTATATTTAGAAAATTGTCCAATTTCAGATTTAAGAAAAATGCCAAAGGCAATGGAGTTAATAAGAAATGTTTCAGAGTTAAGAATAAATAAGAATCATAAATTAAAGGATTTCCCTAAACAATATGTAAAATTATCTATTCCAAAAAATGATTATATATTTATACCACAAGTATCATCAGGAAAAAGAAAGTATCTACCTATAGGATTTGTTTCTAAGAAAGTATGGGCAGCAGATCCACATTTTATGTTAGAAAATGGGAATTTATATTTGTTTGGAGTGCTAATATCAAATGTTCATAATGCATGGATGAGAACAGTAGCAGGTAGATTAAAATCAGATTATAGATATTCAAATAGAATAGTATATAATACTTTTCCATGGGTAAATCCTACTGAAAATCAAAAAGAAAAGATAATAGTAACAGCTAAAAATATAATTAATATACGTAAAAATCATATAGGGTCTAGTTTAGCTGATATGTATGATGAGATAGCTATGCCTTCAGATTTAATTATAGCTCATCAAGAAAATGATAAAGCAGTTATGGAAGCTTATGGATTTAATTGGAAAAACATGAGTGAATCTGAATGTGTAGCTGAACTTATGAAAATGTATGATCAACTAACAAGTGGAAAATAGAATTATTATTTAAATATAAAATTAAATAGGACTTACTAGAGAGTGATCTCAATTTATCACGTCTTGAATCGATAGAACTATTTAAAAATATGCATAAATATAAAAAGTCGATAGACATGCTATAGAGTTTGAAATTAATTTAAAGAGAATATACTATATTAATACTTAAAGATAAAATACCTTTTATGAAACATTTGAATCAAGTAAAAGCTTTAAAGGGAGAATTATATTGGTTGTTGGAATGAGCTATAAATTTGAGATCACAATAATTTATTAATATTATAATATGTATAATTATAAAAACTAAAGAAAATCATAAAAACTCTTAATAATATTGTCCTATATAGGGTTAGTTCTAACAATATTAAGCTGCAAAAATAAAGAAAAGAAGGTGCATTTATGGGATTGGAAGAGAATGAAATTTTAGAATTTACAAGAAGTAAGGATTATATATTTAAAAAGTTTATAGGACAAGGAGGAACTGGAAAAACTGCTTTATTAAAAGATGAGATATTAGATACTTATTTTGTATGTAAAAAATACTTACCATCTAATACAAATGACAAAGAAGATTGTTTTTTAAGATTTATTGATGAAATAAAAATATTATACTTACTATCTCATACTAATATAGTTAGAATTTATAATTATTATTTGTATCCTCTAAACACTGCAGGCTTTATAATAATGGAATATATAGATGGACAAAATATAAGGGAGTATTTATTCTCAACACAGGTAGAGACATTTGAAAATGTTTTTATTCAATTAATTGAAGGTTTTAGTTATATGGAAGAAAATTCAATAATTCATAGGGATATAAAACCAGATAATGTTTTAATAACCAAAGAAGGAGTAGTGAAAATTATTGATTTCGGGTTTGGGAAAAATGTTATAGCTGATAATACTAATGACGCTAGTGTTCTATTAAATTGGCCTGTAAGTGAATTACCAGATGAGGTAAGTGATTGGAAATATGACCACAAAACAGATATATATTTTCTAGGAAAAATGTTTATAAAACTGTTAGAAGATAACTGCATAGAGAACTTCAAATATGAATACATATTAGATAGAATGATTATTACCAATCCTGATAAAAGGATTGAGTCATTTACGAATATATTAAATTCATTATCAAATGATGTTTTAGAACAGATAGATTTTACGGAATATGAAAAAAGTGTATATATTAGATTTGCGACTGACTTATGTAATCATATAAATTTTTTCTCACAAGAACCTAAATTTGAAAATAACTATGATATTATATTAGAAAATATAGGTAATATAATTAAGGAAAGCGCTTTAGAAACTTATATACAAAATAATAATTATTTGGTAAATTGTTTCCTAATAGATAGTGTACATAATTATAATTATAATAAAAATAAAGATATATATGTAAAACATGTAATTGATTTTTATAAATTATTATCAGCTCAATCTAATAATACTAAAAACATAGTAATAGAGAATATAATTGCAAGATTAAAAAGCATAGAAATTAATGAACCTTATAGCGATATACCATTTTAAATGAATTAATAATTAATAGCTTACCGAAATAGACTAAATTATATGTATCCTATTAAATGGGGATGGGCTCTTTAGAATTATAGATTTCTAAGTTAAATAAACTAAACACATATTCATCATTATGATGAATATGTGAACAAGAAATTTATCAATAGGATTGGTAAACCTTAGATAATAAAATAAAATCTATTACAACCTTAAGAGTAAATATCTAGATATTTACATTCTCTTTTTCTCTATTATTTTAGAATCTACCATTGGAAAGCCTTTATTGTAACCCATATAAATACCCCAAATTGTTATTTCATCATCTACTTCAATATTATACTTTTCAATATCTTTAACATAAAAAATACTTCCCTCATCTTGATCAACTGTTAATGTACCAGTATTTTCATTTATTTCCATTACCTTGCCAGTAAATGTAATGTTTTCCATGCCCTTTACATCTCCTTTAGAAACTTCCGACCAAGTGATTTCTCTAGCATCAGATATATAATCTTTTTCCGTGTCTTTATTTGTAGTGCAAGCTGTTACTATAAAAGATGAGATTAAAATCATTATCAATAATTTTTTCATTCAATGCCTCCTTTTTTTATATAGTATTATAGCTCGTTGCAGAACTCTACAACTCGCATATTTACTACGTTTATTTAC
>NZ_JBQDAA010000033.1:0-15969 GCF_052089545.1 Tissierella sp.
ACCTTCTGTAGGATCAGTACCAGCTCCAAGTTCATCAAATAGTACTAAGGAGTTCCTTTTAACCTTTGAAAGTATATCTACTATATTTACCATATGGGATGAAAAAGTAGACAGTGATTGCTCTATACTTTGTTCATCACCTATATCTGCAAAGATTTGATCAAACACTCCTATTTCAGAATTGAAATCAGCTGGTATATGAAGACCAGATTGTCCCATTAGAACTAAAAGTCCCACAGTTTTCAAACTAACTGTTTTACCTCCAGTGTTGGGACCTGTTATTATTAAAGAATTAAATTCTTTTCCTAAATAAATATCTATGGGCACAATATCTTTTACATTTAAAAGAGGGTGTCTCCCCTTTCTAATATTAACATACCCCTTATTATTCAAAACAGGTTTTGTAGCATCCATATCTAGTGCAAGTTTTCCTTTAGCAAATACAAAGTCCAATTCTTGTAGTAAGTATTGGTTATTACTAATGGCTTCAGCTTCTTTAGCTACCATCTCTGATAAAACTTTTAATATTCTTTCTATCTCTTCTTTTTCTTTTAGCTCTAGTTCACGTATTTCATTATTCAATTCAACTACAGCAATAGGCTCTATAAAAAATGTGGCACCACTACTGCTCATGTCATGAACTAATCCTTCTATACTATTTTTATTTTCTGACTTTACAGGAACTACATATCTTCCCTCTCTCATAGTAACTATATTATCTTGTAAATATTTCTTGTTGTCTTCAGAGTTTATTATTGAGTTTAATTTACTCTTAACAGCTTCGTTTTTACTTACCATCTGCCTTCTAATAGTTCTTAGGGTATGACTTGCTTTATCAGATATTTCATTTTCAGAAATAATAGCATTTGATATCTCATTTTCTATTGTTTTAAATATACTTAAAGATTCTATCAAACCTTCTATAGAAGGATAGTTATTCTCTCTATCTTCTTTTACTTCTTTTATATAGTTTTTTAAACTTCTTGAGACTCTTAAAGAGTCACCTATTCTTAAAAGAGCTCCTGGATTTAAACTACCGCCTTTTTCAGCTCTTTTTACATCTGCTTTTATACTATTTATACCATATAAAGGAGGTGCTCCTTTTTTAATTAGCAAAGTTAAAGATTCATTTGTTTCTTTTTGAAGCTTTTCTATTTCACCTACATCTGTTAATGGTTCAATATTTTTCGCCCTATTTTTTCCAAGTGTTGATTCACACTTTTTAATTAAAAGATCTAATATCTTTTCATATTCTAATGATTTAAAAGTTTTTTTATTCACATTATCACCTCTTATACTACTCCTCTAAAGAAATGTCCCTTAGTAATCTCAGTAGTATTTTTAATATCTTCGATAAAGTTTCTTGCCTTACTTTCATCCCATTTATCCTTTATAGAATCATAGTAAGCTCTTTGTATCTTTTCTATACTATCTTTTTCAATTGTAAAATCTAATCTACATATGTTTACACCAGAATTATAAATCTGTTCTATACTATCTAATACCATTAAAGGTACGCTATTATATATAGTTGTAACACTATCTTTTCTAGACATATAAAATGTTTTGTTCATTCTGTCATTTAATCCATATCCATCTGCAAAGTTACATGTTCCACATTCACTGTCATCTTTACAAGCTTTAACTAAAGCCATAGGACATGTTTTTGTTGTCATCACAGGCAGGTATCCATATGTTATAGTTTCTAGATCTCCGCCTACAAGGCTTTCTATCTTTTTTATTTGCGTAAGATTCAGCTCTGGAGACAGTGTCATGCTATCTATATTCATCTTTCTTAATGTATTTACCGTATAGCTATTGAATACATTTAGTCCAATATCTGCATGTGTTTTTAATTCATAATTTTCTTTAATAAATTGTATTGTCCCAAGGTTTTCTAGACTTATTCCATCTATTTTATCTTTTATAGGTTCTAGAATTCGTTCTAGATCTTTAAAATCATCTTCGTATAATATCTTTTTTGTAGCTATAAAAGTATCTATATCTTTTTCTTTTAATCTATCAACTACATCTTCTAAGTTGTTTTCTGAAGGAAGATATATTCTATCAATCTTATCTAGATCCAGATTTTCAAATTGTTTTAGGTTATCTATTCTAATAGATAATTTTCTTTCTTTGTTTTTATCTTCTTTTTTTATCTTTAGTACTTCTTTTCTTTTTTCTTTATATTCTTCATCATTAAACCTTTTCCTCTTATTTTTATCTTGCAAATAATTATTTAAGTCTAAGCTCGCCTCTCTTCTTAACTCATTTAAAACACTGAGAGGTAAAAATGCATTTTCATCTAAATTTATATTGAATTCATTTAATGTAAACTGAGTATCACCAAGTTTTGAAAGTTGTTCTTTTACCTTCATCTCTGTTAATCCTTTATTCCTAGCTGTTTCCACTAGGAATTCAACTTCTATTTGATTTTCATAACCCTTGTAAGTCAATTTTAAGCTTGGTCTTTCTCCTATTTTAATATTTACTTCCATATCTATAGGATATATATTTTTGTTTTCTTTGTATGACTCTTGGGCCTTATCTAGAAGTTTTATGCTAGAAGATTTATATACCTTTGTATTTCTTTTTATATTACCAATTTTTTTAATAGTAACTGTTTCACCTTTTTCCCCTGAAATAGGCGACTTCATTCCTTTACCTTTACCATTAACTAAATTAAATTCAATGCCGTCTTCTTTTTGGAGATTGTTTTCTAATAAAATATACACAAAATCTCTATCACTATTTATAACTTCTCCAAGTAGTGTCCCTTTATTATCTGGCCTATCCATAGATATAAAATCTTTCCCGAAATCTCCAAGGCCTACTCCTTTTGTAAATCCTCTATTGAAAATTTGTTCTACTTCCTTTTTTTCTTCTTCTGAAATATCAACATTTTCATCTATAGCTTTTCTATAAGCTTTTACTATAGTCGCTACATATTCTGGCCTTTTCATTCTACCTTCAATCTTTAAAGATCCAATACCTGCTTCTATAAGCATATTTGTATATTCTAATGTATTCAAGTCTTTTGGACTTAATAGATGTAATTCTTCCCAACCTTCTACTAGCTCTCCATTTTTATCTACTATAGAGTATGGCATTCTACAAGGTTGTGCACATTTTCCTCTGTTTCCACTTCTACCACCTATTACACTACTCATTAGACATTGTCCTGAATAGGACACACAAAGTGCTCCATGAATAAATCCCTCTAATTCTATGGAGCTTCCTTTTCTTATTCTTTTGATTTCTTCTAAGGGGGTTTCTCTAGCTAATACTACCCTTTTAAAACCTATTTCTTCTAAAAGTTTGACGCCTTCTAAATTATTTATAGTCATTTGTGTACTTGCATGTATATCTAAATCTGGAAATAATTTTCTAACACAATTAGCAAGTCCTATATCTTGTACTATTATGGCATCTACATCTGCTTCATATAAAAACCTTATAAAATCTAAGACTTCTAACATTTCTTTATCATCTATTAATATATTTATAGTCACATAAACTTTTACATTATTTATATGAGAATATTTTACTGCTTCTTCTAATTCTTCATAACCAAAATTAGAAGCAGACTGTCTTGCATTAAAAAGTTTACCACCTAAATATACTGCATTAGCCCCATTTTGGACAGCTGCATATAAGGATTCCATACTGCCTACTGGTGCTAAAAGTTCTGTGTTATAATTCACTTTTTATATTTTCCTTTCTTTTAAGAACTTGTTTTCTCATCTAAGAGTCTCAAATATTCATTTAGTTCTTTTTTAATATCTACAATTTCTAATTGACTTTCATAGTTTTTATCTTGAAGCGATTTAATCGTATCTTCTTTTTCAACTATTTCTTCATCTCGTAAATTTATTTTTTCTTTTAACTCTTCTAATTCAAGTTCTGTTTCTTCACTTTTTTTATCATATTCTGTGATTTGCTTTCTATACTCTTCAATCATATTGTTTAAAGTTTCTATCTTTTCTTTGCTTTCTTCAAGTTCTTCACATACATCGTCGTATTTATCTAATGGATCCTTAGCCTTAAGTTTAAGATCTTCTAACTCTTTTTCTTTTCGCCTTAATTCGTCTGCTATGTGAAGTGCTGCCAATGTAGCTGTCATAATTTGGCTTAATCTATCATTTTTAGAAGATACTTCTTTTATTATTTTATCTACATAAGAAGCTATGCTTTCAATATATTCTTGACTTCCTTCACCTACCATGGTAAAGTTACGACCATCTATTTGTACATTTACTTTCCTTTTATCTGTCATAACTCCACACCCCCTATTAGTTTATATATTTATTATACTATATAATCTCATATATTCCTTGATATTTTAAAAAAAGAGGTAGATATCTACCCCTTTTTAATTTTAGCTTCTGAGTTTAGCATCAAATGTATTTTCTAGATCTTCGACAATTAAGCTTTGGATTTCTTCTACTTCTTTGTCTTTTAAAGTTCTTTCATAAGATCTATAGTTAATTGAAAGCGCTACACTCTTCATATTCTCTTGAATTTGATCTCCTCTATATATGTCAAACAATTTAATATCTTCAATTAAACCCTTACCATGTTTTAAAATAAGTTTTTTAATGTCTCCAAATAAAATATCTTCATCAAGCACTACTGCTATATCTCTAGATGTAGAAGGATATTTTGGAAGTGATTTATGTTTTCTTTCAAAATTTGAGAGTTCTATAATTTTTCCAAAATCTAACTGTCCAATATAAACTTTAGATTTAATATCATAGTTTTCACATACGTCAACATATACTTCTCCAATCGTTCCTATATTTATTCCTTCTGCTATTACTTTAGCAGTTCTTCCAGGATGAAATACTGGATCGTCTTCTTCTCTTTTATATTCTATATTTATAATACCCATCTTATTTAAAACTTTTTCTACAGTTTCTTTTAAGAAATAAAAATCCTTATCTCCATAAAAACCTATAGATAAAATTTTCTTTTCCTTCGGAAGTTCTTCTATTGGAAGATTTTTAGGTATAAATATATTACCTAGCTCAAATGCAAATGCATTTTTTACACTTCTATTATAGTTCCTACTAAATAAATCCATCATTGTAGGAATTAGAGTAGTTCTCATAATACTAAAGTCTTCTCCAAGAGGGTTAATGATCTTTATATATTCTCTTAAAGAACTACTTTTGTCTATATTTATTTTATCATAAGTTTTAGGACTTATAAAAGAATAAGTCATAACTTCATTATATCCAATTCCAAGCAAAATATCTTTCGCCTTGTCTTCTATAGTTTTAGACATTGGCTTTAAGCCCCTTGTCAATTCTCCAACTAAAGCTTTACTTTCTATATTATGAAAGCCATACAGTCTACCTATTTCTTCTATCAAATCTGCCTCTATAGATATATCCATTCTGCGAGTAGGAACGGTGGTATATATAAGCCCTTCTTTATAAACTGATTTTAATCCTAAAAGATTTAAATACTTTATCATAGTATCTACATCTATTTCTAATCCTAAAAGTTTATTTGCTCTTTCAGGCCTTAAAGAAATTCTTTCTTCTTCTCTTACCTCTTCATACCTATCTATATTGGAAGCTATAACAGTTCCAGAATCTGTAAGTTCTATAAGTTGACATACCCTATCTACTGCTGGTTTACAAAGGTTTGGATCTAGTCCTTTTTCAAACCTGTTAGAAGCTTCTGACCTAAGAGCTAGTTTTTTAGATGTAAGTCTTACACTCTTAGGATTGAAATTTGCTCCCTCAATAAGTATTAAACTTGTGTCTTTTGTGATTTCAGAATCAAATCCACCCATAACTCCCGCTATAGCTATAGGATTTTTTTCATCTGCTATGACTAAGTCTTCTTCATCAAGTTTTCTAGTTTCTCCATCTAAAGATATAAGTGTTTCACCAGCTTTAGCTTGTCTTATTATTATCTTTTTCCCATTTATTTTTTCTAAATCAAAAGCATGAAGTGGTTCACCAAACTCTAACATTACAAAGTTTGTTATATCAACTATATTATTTATAGGTCTTATCCCAGCTTCCATAAGTCTCATTTGCATCCACATAGGTGAGTCTTTTATAATTACATCTTTTACTACTTTTGCATAGTATCTATTGCAGTTTTCACTTTCTATTTTTATATCTTTTACATAGTCAGATATATCATCTACTCCATTAAGCTTTATCTCTGGTTCTTTAAGATCCAGTTCAAAACTTGCAGCTGTTTCTCTTGCCATTCCCATCATACTTAGACAATCTGGTCTATTAGGAGTTATTTCAAACTCTATTACTTCATCATCTAAATTGATTGCATCTATTATATCTGTTCCTAAAGGATACTCCTTATCTAATATAAAGATTCCCTCTTTCATCTCCTTGGAAATAACATTTTCATTAAACCCAAGTTCTTTTAAAGAACAAAGCATCCCAAAAGAATCTACTCCTCTGAAATTTGTTTTTTCTATTTTTATATCTCCAGGAAGTATACTTCCTACAGTTGCTACAGGTACATAGTCTCCTATTTTTATGTTTTTAGCACCTGTTACTATGTCAAGTACTACTGTTTTTATATCAACTTTACATATAACAAGTTTATCAGCATCAGGATGTTTTACAATATCCATGATTTTTCCTACAACTACTCCTTCAACACCTTTGTCCATAGAATCAATAGACTCAACATGAGATCCAGAAAGTGTAAGACCGTCCGCTAATTCCTTTCCATTTTTTTGTGTATCTATATAATCTTTTAACCATCTTATAGGTAATAGCATTTTTTCCCATCCCTTCTAGAATTGTTTTAAAAATCTCATATCATTTTCAAATAATAATCTTATATCATCTATTCCATATTTCACCATAGTAATTCTGTCAATTCCCATGCCAAAAGCAAAGCCGGTGTATTTTTCTGAATCTATTCCGCAGTTTTCTAATACTTTTGGATGAACCATTCCGCAGCCTAAAAGCTCCATACTCCATCCTGTAAAACTACACTCCTCGCAACCTTCTCCTCTACACTTTATACATGAAACGTCTACTTCGGCACTTGGTTCAGTAAATGGAAAGTGGTGTGGTCTATATCTAGTTTCCATATCTTTTCCAAATAATTCTTTTATAAATATATCTAAAGTATGGATTAGATTTGCCATTGAAATATTTTCACCAATTACAAGTCCTTCTAATTGATGAAACATTGGAGAGTGAGTATCATCTACATCATCAAATCTAAATGTCCTACCAGCAGATATTATTTTTAAAGGTGCTCCCATTTCTTTCATAGCCCTAATTTGAACAGGTGATGTATGAGTCCTTAAAAGCAGTTCATCATTCAAATAGAAAGTATCAGATAAATCTCTAGATGGATGGTTTTCTGGTGAATTTAGTGCGTCAAAATTATTTTTAACTGTTTCAATCTCTGGTCCCTCTACAACAGTAAAACCCATGCTTATAAATAGGTCTTCTAGTTCATCAATTGTTTTTAAAAGAGGATGACGGTGACCTACCATTATCTCATCTGTATCTATTGTTATATCTATTTTTTCTTCTTCTATTTTTTCTCTTTTAGCCTTATTTATAAGTTCTGTCTTTATTTCTAAAAGCTTTTTTTCTATTTCTTGTCTAATATCGTTAGCAATTTGACCAACTACTGGTCTTTCTTCTTTGCTTAACTTTCCCATATCTCTTAATACTAAAGTAAGTTCTCCTTTTTTCCCTAAAAACTTTATTCTAAATTTCTCTAGTTCATCTAGAGTTTTTAGCTCTAAGATATCTTCAAGTGCTCTCTTTTTTATTTCTTGCAGCTTTTCTTTCATTGTTTCCCTCCATAGTACTAAATGTTTTATTTCACATTAGTATTTTTTAAAACATATTATCTATTATAACAAACTTTATCAAATTTTAAAAAGACTAATTTCTACTTCTCATTCCTTCATACATTATAATAGAAGCTGCTACTCCTGCATTTAATGATTCTGCTTTTCCAGGCATAGGTATCTTTACTGCTTTAGTAGCCAATTCTATTATATCATTCTTAACTCCATTTGCCTCATTGCCTATGACAATTATAGCACTTGAAGAAAGATCTTTCTTTGATAATCGTTTTCCATTTAGAGATGTAGTTATTATATCTATATTTCTTTTTTTAACATCATTGAAAAATATTTCATTGTTTTTTATATTGTATATAGGAACCCTAAATATAGATCCCATAGTAGATCTTACTACTTTAGAATTATATGGATCTACAGATCCAACTCCAAGTACTATAGCATCTATATTAAATGCATCAGCCGATCTTATTATAGTTCCAAGATTACCAGGATCATTTAATCTATCTAAAAATATAATAAGAGGATTTTCTTTTTTATAAATCTCTTCTATCCTTTTTTCATCGAATTCAACTACAGCTAATACTCCTTGTGGATTTTCTAAGTCTGATATTTGTTTGAATAAAGTCTCTGAAATCTTGATAGTTTGTTTTTTATTCTTTATTTGCATAAAGAAATCTTCTCCACTATCTACTCTGAGTAACATTTCACTAAAAAGTATGTATTTAATAGGTACAAAGTTATTTAAAGCTTCTTCTATTAGCTTTATTCCTTCTATAATGAAGAGTTTTTCTTTCCACCTATTCTTTTTTCTTGATAAGCTTTTTATTTCCTTTATAATAGAGTTTTTGCTAGAACTAATCTCTAACATATTATTCGCCTACTCTCATCTCTATTTTTTTTACATCTTCTGTAGAGCCTATTATTATAACAATATCCCCAGTTTTAATCTCATCTTCAGAACTTGGAGATACGTTAACCTTTTCGCCCCTTTTAATAGCTATAACATTGACACCATACTTGTTTCTAAGTCTTAATCCTTTTAAATCTTTTCCTACCCAAGTTTTCAACGCCTCTATTTCAAGTATTGAAAACTCTGGAGATATTTCTATATAATCCAATATGTTTCTTGAAGTCAAATTGTGAGCAACCCTGCTACCCATATCTCTTTCAGGGAATATAAGTCTATCTGCTCCAATCTTTTTTAGAACCTTTCCATGTAGTTCAGTTTGAGCTTTTGCAACTATTCTTTTAACTCCTAACTCTTTAGCCACAAGTGTAGCCATAATAGATGCTTGTAAGTCTGAACCTATACTTACTACTACTGCATCTATGTTTCCAATCCCTAAATCTCTTAATACAGTTTCATCCATTACATCTGCTTCTACAGCATAAGTTACTATTGATGATACTTCTCTAATAACTTCCGGATCTTTATCTATAGCTAATACTTCATTTCCAAGTTCTGAAAGTACCTTTGAAACTGCAGTTCCAAATCTACCTAAACCTATAACAGCAAATGATTTCATAATTTAACATCTCCTATCCTACTATTATGTTTCCTTCTGCCTCTCTATACTTTTTATGCTTTCTTCTACGTCCAAATGCAAAGGCCATAGTAAGTGCTCCAACTCTTCCTATATACATTGTAATGGTTATTAATATTTTCCCTACAATAGATAGGGAAGGAGTTATTCCTCTAGTTAATCCTACAGTTGCAAAAGCAGAAGTTGTCTCAAATAAAACATCTAAAAATACAGCTTGTTCAGTTATAGTTAGTATAAAGGAAACTGTAATTATCCAAGTAAGTCCTATAATTATAATAGCTAAAGCTTTATTTATAACATTTTCTCCTATTCTTCTATTAAACACTCCAACATCTTTTTCTCCTTTTATTGTAGAAAATGTGGTAAGTATTAAAGTTCCAAAAGTAGTTGTCTTTATTCCTCCTGCAGTAGAAGCTGGTGATCCACCTATAAACATAAGCATTATCATTAAAAATGCCGATGTATCTTTAATAGATGAAATTGATACTGAGTTAAATCCTGCCGTTCTAGTTACAGTAGATTGGAAAAAAGATGATGTTATTTTTTCAACTGTATTAAGTTTTTCTAATGTAAAAGGATTATTGTATTCTATTAAAAAGAAAAATACTGTTCCAATTAAAAGAAGTAAACCCGTCATAGATAAAACAAATTTTGAATGTATATTTAGTTTTTTAAATCTTTTTTGATTATAGACATCTATATAAACGGCAAATCCAAGACCGCCTAATATTATAAGGCTACAAAGAATTATATTTATCCATATGTCCCCTACAAAAGGTGCAATGCTGTTTCCTAGAATATCAAAACCCGCGTTGCAAAATGCAGAAATAGAATGAAATATAGAAAACCATATTCCTTTAGTCCTTCCATATATAGGTATAAATTTAACAGATAAAAGTAGTGCACCTATAAACTCTATAGCAAATGTAATAAATATTACATATTTAGTCAGTTTAACAAGTCCACCTATAGTCTCTTGATTTAACTGTTCTTTTATAGCCAGCCTCTCTTTTAATCTAATTTTTTTACCCATAATTAAGGCTACAGATGTGGCCATAGTCATAATCCCAAGGCCCCCTATTTGAATTAAGATTAAAATAACTATTTGACCAAATAAAGACCAGTGTTCAGCTGTATTTACTACTATAAGGCCAGTAACACAAACTGCTGAAGAAGCAGTAAATAGTGCATCCAAAAATCCTATACTTTGAGCATTTTTAGATGCTATAGGAAGACTTAAAAGTATAGTACCTATAATAATCAAACTTAGAAACCCAGCTGCAAGAACTGCTGGAGGGTTTAATTGAAATTCTAATGTTTTTCGTTTTAAGTAGTTCATCTTTGCCTCCATAAAAATTAGATTCAAATATAGTTTATCACTTATTAAGCTTTTTAAAAAAAGAAAAAGTCCCTATCAGGAACTTTTTCTTAGTTACTTTTTGCCATTTCTACTAGTTTTGTAAAACCAGCGGCATCATGTATAGCCATCTCTGATAGCATTTTTCTATTAATTTCAACATTTGCTTTTTTAAGTCCATTTATAAATTTGCTATAGCTCATTCCATTTGCTCTAGCTGCTGCATTTATTCTTTGAATCCAAAGTTTTCTAAATTCTCTTTTTCTTTGTCTTCTACCTATAAATGCATAATTTAATGATTTCATAACAGCTTGATTAGCAGGTCTAAATAATTTACTTTTAGCTCCATAATAACCTTTCGCTTGTTTTAATACTTTTTTATGTCTTTTCTTAGCATTTACGCCTCTTTTTACTCTTGCCATTGTTAAAAACTCCTCCTAATATCTAAATAAACTTTTTATCTTGGTAGCATTGAATCGATTCTTTTTTGGTCACCTTTACTTACTAGAGTACTTTTTCTTAAGTTTCTAATTCTTTTAGCTGATTTATGACCAGTTAAGTGACTTCTATATGCTTTGTGTCTTTTTAATTTTCCTGAACCTGTTCTTGAAAATCTCTTAGCAGATCCTCTGTGTGTCTTCATTTTTCCCATCTAATTTTTCCTCCTAAACTTACTCTGCTTTTGGTACTAGAAACATTGTCATGTTTCTACCTTCTAACCTCGGATGTTTCTCTATAACTCCTGACTCTTTTGTAAGATCAGCGAAGTCTTTTAAAACTACTTTCCCAATATTTGTATGGCCCATTTCACGACCTCTAAATCTTACTGAAACTTTTACTTTATCGCCAGATTGTAAAAATTCATTAGCTCTTCTAGCTTTAACATTTAAATCATGTGCTTCAATATTTGGAGTAAGCCTTATCTCCTTTACATTGATAACCTTCTGATTTTTCCTTGCTTCTTTTTCTTTTTTTGCTAACTCATATTTGTACTTACCATAATCCATGATTTTACATACAGGGGGTTTAGCATTTGGAGCAACTTTAACTAAGTCTAAATCTCTTTCTACTGCCTTATCCAATGCTTTTTTAATATTGACGATTCCATGTTGTTCCCCATTTGAATCAATTAATCTTACTTCCCTCTCCCTGATTTGCTCATTGATTTGAAGTTCTTTAATAATGTAGCACCTCCCAAAAATAATAAAAAGCCGGTATAAAAATACCCGCTCTAAGTTTACATGAACAATAAATCTTATATATATAAGATTTATATTTCTCTAACTGACCTTATGAGCCCAAGCTATAAGGTGAGAAGCGGAAACTTCTACTTGCAATTTTTATTTAATTTTCTTTTCCCTATTATCATATGCTAAAAATCAAGCTTTGTCAACTTTTTTAAAAAATATATTTTTTTATTATATTTTAGTATTAAATGGACACACTAAAATTACTAAACTACGGGAGGAGATAACTTGAAAGGTAAAAAAATAATTTTCTTTTTTCTGATACTTGGGATTATATCATCATCCCTTTTGATTTTAAACTTTTTCACACCTATAAAAGATTTAGAAAATATAAGTAATAGAGATATTATAGCTGTTTTTTCTATCACTATTATAATATTCTTTTTATATAAAAGTTACAATTCTAAACCACAACTTGTACCTTCTATACTTACGACAGAAAAAACAGATAATAACCATATAGATAAACCTGATATATCTTTTAAGGATGTAGCAGGTCTTGAAGAAATTAAAGAAGAACTGCAAGAAACTATAGATTTTATGAACAATTCTTTTAAATACAAAAAGATGGGTGCTAAAATTCCTAAGGGTATAATGTTTCATGGCCCTCCTGGAACAGGAAAAACTCTTCTTGCCAAAGCAGTGGCTGGCGAAACAAACTCTAACTTTTTTTATGCTAGTGGATCAGAATTTGTTGAAAAATATGTCGGTGTAGGAGCTAAAAGAGTCAGGACTCTTTTTGAAAAGGCAAAAAAGGATGCTCCAAGTATCATATTTATAGATGAGATTGATGCTATAGGAACAAAACGTAATACAGAGTCTAACAATGAAAAAGATCAGACATTAAATCAGCTCTTAGTAGAACTAGATGGATTTAATAATAATGAAACAGTTATAGTTATAGGAGCTACTAATAGATTAGACCTGTTAGATGAAGCTCTTTTAAGGCCTGGAAGGTTTGATAGACATATCCATATAGGTAACCCTAACACTAATGCTAGAGAAAAAATATTAGAAGTTCATACAGCTGATAAGCCCTTGTGTAAAAAAATAAGTATTAAAGATTTAGCTAAGAAAACTACTGGTCTTTCAGGGGCTGAACTTGCCAACATTGCAAATGAAGCAGCTATTATAGCTGTTAGAAACAAAAAAAACTTAATTTCTAATATAGAGTTTGACTCTGCTATTGAAAGGGTCATAGCTGGGCTTGAACTTAAACATCCTAATGTACTTCTAAAAGAAAAAGAAACCGTAGCCTTTCATGAGGCGGGCCATGCTTTAGTATCAAAAATATTAAATACAGATATAGTTCAAAAAATATCTATAATTCCTCGTGGTAAAGCCCTTGGATATGTTTTAAAATTTCCAGAAGAAGAAAGATATTTACACACAAAAAGAGAACTTGAAAATAAAATTATATGTCTTTTAGCAGGAAGAGCTGCTGAAGAGGTAGTTTTTAAAGAAGTTACTACAGGAGCTAAAGACGATCTTAGTAAAGCTACTAATATAGCTAGAGAAATGGTATGTAGCTATGGAATGACAGCTATGGGACATTTAGCTTTGGATGAAGTATATATAAGATACAATTATGACTTTATTCGTAAAGAAATAAAAATTATAACTGATGATGCATACTTTGAAGCTAAAAAGATTGTAGTTGAAAATATTGATATCCTCAATGAGATATCAAAAGTTTTGATGGATCAAGAAACTATAGATAGTGAAGAGTTAGATGTAATATTTAAACAATATAAAGCTAAATTTAATTATGCAACATAAAAAAAGCTGTCTCTTTTGAGACAGCTTTTTTAAATAAGTATGAAGATATTGTGAACCCTTTATCCATATAAATCCCTTACAAATAAATTTTTAAAAATATGAAGTTAAAATTATCCTTATCTTCTGATATAATTATAGAATACTTATCTAAAAACAATATAAATGAAGGGAGGATTTTTATGTATTCTGGATATTTAACTGATGTGGAAGGCATAAAAGTAGGTCATCACCATTCCAAAAATGGAATGACCGGTTCAACTGTAGTAATATACGAAAAAGGTGCAACAGGTGGCGTAGACGTAAGAGGATCAGCCCCTGGGACACGAGAAACAGATCTTTTTAAAGCGGAAAAAATGATAGATAAAATACATGCAGTTGTATTATCTGGAGGATCTGCATTTGGACTTGATGCGGCATCAGGAGTTATGAACTATCTAGAAAAAAAAGACGTAGGTTTTGATGTAGGTGTTACAAAGGTACCAATTGTATCTTCAGCTGTCATATTTGACCTTAATATTGGAAACTTTAAAATAAGACCAGACTCAAATATGGGCTATCTTGCCGCCAAATCTGCACATACTAAGGAAAATACTCAAGGAAATATAGGAGCTGGTATGGGAGCTACTATAGGTAAAATATTAGGTCCTAAAAATGCCATGAAATCTGGCCTAGGATCGGCGAGTATAAAGATTGGTGACCTAGTAGTATCTGCTTTAGTAGTAGTCAACAGTTTTGGAGACATATATGATTTTAAAACTAACAAACAAATTGCAGGAGTATATGATTATAAAGAAAATAAGATTTTAAATACAATAGATATAATGCAATCAAAGGATAGTAATTTAGGTTTTAATGTATCAAATACTACAATAGGCATAGTAGCTACAAATGCAATACTCACAAAATCTGAATGCAATAAGATTTCTCAAATGGCTCACAATGGATATGCAAGGTCTATAAATCCAGTGCACACTATGGTAGATGGGGATACTATATTTTCTATGGCAACTAATAAGATTGAGACAGATATAAATTTAGTGGGTGTTTTAGCTTCTGAAGTTATGAGTAGAGCAATTACAAACGCTGTAGTCTTTGCTAAAAGCGCAGGAGGATTAAAATCATATAAGGATATTTGGGCCTAAACCTCCAATTAATACAGTGAAGTGATTCTTATCTATCTAAGCTTCCGCTAGACACCATATTAGTATAATAAACAACTAATCCTTGTATCAATCTATAAATCAAATTACAATTGTTTTATAAAATAATAATATAGACAATATCTAAATAGAATTGGACTACTTAATGTATAATTTAATATAAAAAACGACTGGTAACTTTAAAAGTACTAGACCGGAGGGATTAACATGATAAAAAAGAGTTTAAACATTAGAAGGCTTACGATTATAGGGGTTTTAGGGGCTATTTCAGTTATCCTTGGTATGACACCCCTAGGCTTTATACCTGTGGGACCAACCAGAGCTACCATAATGCATATACCTGTTTTAATAGGTGCAATAATGGAGGGACCAATAATTGGTGGATTTGTAGGACTCATATTTGGTTTATTTAGTATATTCCAAGCAATTACTGCCCCTACACCTGTATCATTTGTATTCTATAATCCATTAGTATCTATTTTGCCAAGAGTCCTTATAGGTATAACAACTTATTATACTTACAGTGCTCTTAGGAAATTAGGAAATAAGAGAAGCATGGGTATCTTATATACTATTTTTATAGGAATAATATCATATTTATCTTATGGAATATATAAAAATATAATTTCTTCTAGAAACACTTGGATAACTATAATGAATAGTGTTTTAATTTTATTATCTTTAGCAATTTTATATTTTATACACAACAGGTTTAAGGATAAGGCATTAGATGTTATAATCTCTACAATAGTGGGTACATTAACAAATACCCTAGGGGTTCTAAGTATGATATACTTTCTATATGCTGAAAAATTTGTTGAAGCCCTTGGAGGAAATGTAGATACAGCTAGAAAAATAATAGTTGGCATAGGTATAACCAATGGAATACCAGAGTCTATAATAGCAATTATTATAGTTACAGCTGTAGTTAGCAACATAAAAGCAAAAAAATAAAAATTCAATAAAAAAATATTTTTTTATTGAATTATCAAAATACTTTAATAATTCTTCCATAGAATAAGCCTCTCTCAAACCCGTTTGAGAGAGGCTTAGTCTA
>NZ_JBQDAA010000034.1:0-15499 GCF_052089545.1 Tissierella sp.
ATAAAAAAAGAATCAGAAGTATTGAAAAATACTACTTGATTTAAAGAGGAGAATAGTAAATGATAAAAGATATTGAAGGGATAAAACCAAATATTCATAAGGATACATTTATAGCTGAAAATGCTTCAGTTATAGGAGATGTAAATATAGGAGAAGGCAGTAGCATTTGGTATAATGCTGTTTTAAGAGGAGATATACAAAATATAGGAATAGGAAAATATTCTAATATTCAGGATAATGCTAGTGTTCATACAGGCTATAAAGAACCTACCAAGCTTGGGGACTATACAGTAGTTGGGCACAATGCAATAATACATGGTTGTACTATAGGAGATAATTGCTTAATAGGTATGGGTTCCATAATATTAAATGGAGCAAAAGTTGGAGATAATTGTATAATAGGTGCAGGGACTATAGTAACTGAAGGAAAAGTTATACCTGCAAACTCTCTTGTAATGGGAGTACCAGGAAAAATAATTAGAGAGGTAAAACAGGAAGAAGTAGAAGCTATAAAAAATAATGCTATAGAATACAATGAATTATATAAGAAACATCTATAGGAGAGGTATCTATGAAAATAATTAGAATGATAATTGCAATAATAAGTATTATCTTGGGAGTACTTATGCTCACTAATAAAAACTTAATTATTGAATATCCTGCAATACCATATATTATTATGGGTATGGGATTTTACCATATAGGTGATGCAGTATATGTATATGCACGAAAGAAAAAGAACTATTAACTTTTCGCATACAGGTATGGTAAAAGTATATTATAAAAGATAGTAGACGGAGGTAACTTATGAAGGTTATTGATTTATCAGTTGATTTATATACAGGTATGGATGTTTTCCCAGGAGATCCTCAAGTAGAAATTGATATAGTTCATACATATGAAAAACATACCTGGCAATTAAGGAGTCTAAAGATGGGTTCACACACAGGGACTCATGTAGATGCCTATTCTCATATGCATAAAGGAAAAGAAACATTAGATGAGATAGCTATTGAAAGATTTTTTGGTAAGGCCCAGGTAGTTGGATTAAATAAAGAATGGGAAAAGGATCTAGGACTCTTTTTTATAGAGGAAATAGGGATACAATATTTAGAAAAAATACTAAATTCAAATCCAGGATTCATAGGTGGCAATATTACAGAAGAGCTAGAAAGAGCTTTATTGGCTAGTGATATTATTACATATACTGGACTAATTAATTTAAATTTGATACGGAGAGGAAAAACATTTATGTTTTATGGCTTACCTCTAAAGATTAAATCTGGAGATGGTTCTCCAGTAAGAGCTATTGCAATTATTGAAGATTAATATAGTGTTAATAACATTTTATAGATATATGAAAATGGAGGCTGGATTTTATGGATAATAGAGTTGTAATATATGAATCTAAATACGACAGCACTAAAAAATATGCCCAATGGATAGCAGAGGAAATAAAAGCAGATTTATTTGAACGTTCAAAAATAGATGCTAAGGAACTAATGAAATATGATACTATTATTTATGGTGGAGCTTTATATGCAAGTGGGATTGCAGGAGCATCTATTATTAATAAAAACTATAAAGATTTAAAGGATAAAAGAATAATAGTTTTTACAGTAGGATTAGCTTCAACTGATAAGAAGAAAGTATTTACTCCAATTATAGAAAAAAACTTCTCTCAAGAAATGATTGATAATATAAAATTCTTTCACTTGCGTGGAGCTATTGATTATAAAAAGCTGAGCATAATACATAAAACTATGATGAGAATGCTTAAAACTGTTCTTACTAGAAAAGATGAAAAGGAATTATCTGATGATGATAGAGAACTTTTAGCTACATATGGTAAAAAAGTAGATTTTACAGATAAAAGTACAATTGAACCTCTAATATCATTTCTAAAATTATAAATCCACAATAAAAATAAAGGTTAAATATAAAGCCTATTTAGAATTTAAATTAGGAGGTGTAAATTTGAATAAGGACAATAAAAACTTACTTAAATATCTAGGTATTTTATTTTTAACTGTACTATTGACATACAAACTTCCACATGACTCATATTCTATAATTGAATATATTATACCACCTATAAAGACTAAGGGTGGAGGTGTTTTTTATCTTTCAGGAATAGTCCCCTTGATATTATTTATTATAGGAGTTAAAGGTTTATTTAAGCTGGAAAGATTTGAAGATAATAGTAAGTTATTATTATTTTTTGTAACAATAATCATAGTTATACCCCTTATGAAATGGACAATTGATGTTAGTAGAACAAACTATCACTGGATAAAAGATGATGGACTAAAATCTATAGAGATAGAAGAGTCAAGCATTAGCTTGACAGGTTCAGATGATGAAATAGTAATGAATGTAAGTTTAGAATTAAAAGATTATAGTAGAAGTAGAAATGAGTTCAAGATAAGGGTGTATTTGCCAGAGAATTTGAAAGAGCACACTGGTAAAAGGTTTTATGACCTTGAAAATTATTATATTACTCATAATGGAAGACGGAACACATCTACTATTGAAGAAGATATAGCCATTAAATCAATTAATGGTGAAGAGGAAGCTGAACGACTTTTTGACTCCAATTGGTATTTAGAGGATATGAAATATGAACTATATAATAATGAAGAAAAGGTTGAATTTATCCAACATGGCATGTAAGAAGAATTTAAATGAAACTCTTCTTGACTAGTACCCAGGGTACTGGTTTATAGTTGATATAGGAGGTGCTAGGGATGAAGATAAATGAAGTATGTAAATTAACTGGTTTAACTAAAAAGGCAATAGACTATTATGAAAAAAAGAAAATCATAAGTCCAGAGGTCATGGAAAATGGATATAGAAAGTTCAGTAAGAGAGAAATTGATAAACTAAAAAAAATAGCTTTATTTAGATCGCTTGGATTGGGAGTAAAGGATATAAAAAATATCTTGGATTCTAAATTTTCTAAGGAAGAATTAAGAAAATGTGTGATAAAGAAAAAACTTGAAAATGAAATATCAAATATTCAAGCACAGTTATTGAAAGAGTTATCACTTGGAAAAAATATTGGAAGTATAAATAAAAAAATAGAAGAATTAAATAAGAAGAAATCGATAAAAGAAAATATTTTAGAAACTTTCCCAGGTTTCTATGGTAGGTTTTTAGTAAATCATTTTAGTAGGTTTTTAGAAGAATCTATAAAAACAGAAGAACAAAAAAGAGCATATAAGGAGATTATAAACTTTTTGGATAAGGTGGAGCCTCCTCAAATTTCAGATGAAATAATGGATGAATTTGATCAAGCAATGAACTTTTGGACAGATGAAAGACTAGAAAAATTTGAAGAAGAAAAGCAAAAAAACATTGAAAATCCAAAGAAGTTTTTAAAAGAACAATCTAAAACTATTGAAGAATATCAACGTTTCAAAGAATCAGAAGAATACAAAGCTTCTTCTATATGGAAAATAATGGAGGCTATGAAAAAGTTTGGAGAGACTAGTGGCTACAATGAAGTATTTATTCCGGCAATGAGAAAATTATCTCCATCATATGAAGAGTATTATCAAAACTTGTTAAAGGCTAATGAAATATTTGTAAACAAGCATCCTGAATTCAAATAAAAAAATAATATAAAAATCCCTATTAAAGCAGCTGCTTTAATAGGGATTTTTATATTCTTACTTATCTTCTGGTATCCAGCTATCTACCAATTCTCTATTTTCTTCTATAAAATCTTTTGCTGCATCTTCTGGATCTTTCCCTTCTTGAATCTCAAGCATAACAGAAGAAAGTTCTTCTGTAGAAAGTACATAGTTTTCTAAAAAGGCAGCTACTTCAGGTAAATCTTCTTTTATTGTAGGTTTACCCATACTCTTAATATATTCACCATCACCCATTATTTTATCTGGATCTTCTAAGAATTTAAGGTCCCATTCTGCCCATTTCCAATGAGGTTTCCAACCTGTAACTACAATCCATTCTTCATTTTCAATTGCACGTGAGAGTTCAGCTGTCATAGCAGGGCCACCACTTTCCTCTAGAGTCCAATCTTCTAGTCCATAATGTGGCATAAGTTTGTCGTCAGTGACAACCATCTGAGCTGCTCCTGGATCAATTCCAACTATTCTTCCCTCAAACTCTTCTTTATGGTCCTTGAGTTCCTCTATACTATCTATATCTACATACTCTGGAACTACAAGTCCAATCTGTGCAGATTCATAGTTATTGTTTAATTCTATTATATCATCCTTATATTTGCTCCAATAGTTTGTATCGGTATCAGGTAACCATGAACAAACAAATCCATCTATTTTCCCGGTAGCTGTTGATTGATACATAAGTCCTGTTTGAAGTAGAGGTATTTCCACATCATAGCCCATTTCTTCTAAAACTTCTTTTACTATATAAGTTGATGCTTCAGCAGATGCCCATTGTACATATCCTATTTGAACTGTTCCTTTAGTTTCTTTATTTCTATCTTCTTTGGATAAAGGCGGTTCAAGCATTGCACAACCTGAAATAAATATCATAGCTGCTAAAGCAAGCAATAAAATTTTACTCTTTTTAATAATAAACCACTCCATATTTTATTTTTTATTTCTTGTTAAATCTACACTTCCTGTTAGTCTATCTAAAATTACTGCAAGTATTACTACTCCAAGACCTGCTTCAAATCCAACTCCTATTTCAAGTCTTTGTATTCCGGTTAGAACTTGACTTCCAAGTCCTTTTGAACCGATCATAGATGCTATTACTACCATAGATAATGCTAACATTATAGATTGATTTATACCTGCCATTATTGAAGGAAGGGCCATAGGTAGTTTTATCTTGTATAACATTTGAAATCCAGTCAATCCAAAACTATGTCCTACTTCTTCTAAATCTTCAGGTACTTGTCTAAGTCCAAGTTTTGTCATTCTAATAGCCGGCGGCATGGAAAATATAACTGTTGATATAATCCCTGGAACTTCACCAGTTCCAAATAAAAGTGCTGCTGGTATAAGATAAACAAAAGGAGGCATTGTCTGCATAAAATCTAGTATAGGTGTAATTACTCTACTTAACTTTTCATACCTGGCAATTAAAACACCCATAGGCAAGCCGATGGCTAGCGATATAATTGCTGATACTAATACTAATACAAATGTTTGAATAAAGTAAACCCAAATTCCTATATAAAAAACAAAAACTAAACTTCCAAATGTAAATAAAGATACCTTCCAATTTGCAAGTACAAGTGCAAGTAAAGCAAGTATAATTACAAATAATATTGGTGGCATAGAAAGAAGTAATGTTTGAGTTCCACCCATAAAACCTTTTATTATATCAGCTATTGCTTGAAAAAATCCTCCGTAACTACTTTGTAAAAATTCTACAAATCTTTCTACTACTGCTCCTACTGGTATAAGATTCATTAATTAACACCTCCCTTTATGATAAATTCGCTAATACTGTAGCTTTAACGATTATTCCTCTTAAATATCCATCCTCTACAACCGGTAGAGGGGTATCCATTTTAGATATGTCCTCAAATATTTCGTTTAAAGGAGTATCTGGACCTACAGTTGTAGTTTGCTTTAAGACAGTTGATAGATCTGTTTCTCCCTCTTCTAATATCCTTGTGACATCTTCTATAGTAACTAAACCTTTAAGTTCACGTTTTTTCCCAACTACAAATATGCTTGAGATACCATTTTTGTTCATTTTGTACCTAGCAGTATTTGGTCCGTCTACTTCATATGCTAGCTCTAAAGCTCTTACCATAATGTCTTTAGCAGAAAGCACTTGAGCCCTATTTACATTTTTAACAAATTCCTCAACATAATCATTTTTAGAATTAGTTAAAATTTCTTCAGAAGTACCAATTTGGACTATTTCTCCATCTTTCATTATAGCTATATTGTCGCCAAGCCTTAAGGCTTCATCTAAATCATGTGTAATAAATATAATAGTTTTATCTAAATCATCATATATTTCAAGTAATAGATCTTGCATATCTTTTTTTATAAGTGGATCAAGTGCACTAAAAGGCTCATCCATAAGTAATATATCTGGATCTATACAAAGAGCACGAGCAAGTCCAACTCTTTGCTGCATACCACCACTTAGTTCATCAGGATACTTGTCTTCCCAGCCTTCAAGTCCTACTTTTTCAAGAGACTCCTTTGCTCTTTCTTCCATATCTTCTTTTTCTAAATCTAGAAGCTCTAAACCAAATTGAGTGTTTTCTAAAACTGTTTTAAATGGAAAAAGAGAGAAGCTTTGAAACACCATTCCAAACTTTTTTCGTCTAAGCTCCCTAAGTTCTTTTTTATCTAGCTTTGTTATATCTTTATCATCTATTATTATTGCGCCAGAGGTAGGTTTTATAAGCTTATTAATACATCTCAAAAGTGTAGATTTACCACTTCCAGATAAACCCATTATTACAAATATTTCATTGTCTTTTATTTTAAAACTTACATTGTTTACTCCTACTGTCATACCAGTTTTTTCTAATACATCTTCTTTGGTGTTGCCTTCTTTCAAAAGTTTAAGTGCCTTTTGTTCATCATCACCAAAGATTTTAACTACGTTTTTCACTTCAATACTTGACATGTGTCAAATCCTCCAATTATATTTTTTAGGTTTAGTTAAATTTGATTTTTAAAACAAAAAAACACTAAAAAGATTAGATTTTTAAAAACCATCCAATATCATTAGTGTTTCCAAAGTTATCATCAAATATCAAACCATTTTTTTACTATGTTATGACATTAGCATAGTTCTAGGAGATAGTCAAATGCCCATTTGGCAAATAAATATCTTAAATTTACTCTTAAGCCCTATATTATAATAGATGTGGAGAATTAAAAATAATTTAAATTAAAAAATTATCAATAAATATAATGGGAAATATTATGAACCAGTAGGCCATAGGATTGAAAAGCTAGCAAAATAATATAGTATAGTTGTTGACTAATAAATATAGGAGGTATAAGCTTTTGTTAAAGGAGGTAAATATGAGAAAAAAATATATTGATATTATTATTTTTATACTTACTAGTGTATCATTTCTAATTTCAGTTAAGCTGTTTTGGAATATAGCTATTTATGTTGATGAGTATGGCACATCACCAGATATAATATATGGTGGAGAGTTTTGGCTAATCATGAGTTGGGCAAGACTTTTTATATTGGGAGTTTTAGCTGTTTTTTCTTTAGTTAAATTATTTAACCAAGAGACCTAACTAAATGATTTGACAATTTTAAATTTATGAGATTAATAAGAGGTGATAGGTATATGCTTGAAGTTGTATTTAGTGAAAGCACAAAGGCTTCTATGATGCAGGAAAAGGTTTATGATGAAAAAGATATAGAGAATATGAACTTGGGCTAGGAGATGCTTGGCTTGCTTATAGGATAAAGAAAATGATAGAAAAAGAGAAACTAAAAGTAATATCTGATAAAAAATATTCCCAGTCTTATGATATAGTCTTAAAGAAAATAGATAAATAAGAAATAAAAAATATATTGATGAAAATTAGTAGATTTAAGCGAATCTGTCATTCCGAGCTTGTCGAGGAATCTTAGGGCTAAAAAAAAGATCCTTCGTCGCTTTACTCTTCAGAATGACATCGACACTTTCTTTATAAAATATGTAGCTAAATATTATCAATGGGCAATATAATTTAATTATTAAATTTAGATTGTTTTTAGTGCAAATTATCATATATTATGACAAACTCAACACTATTTACATCATCTTTTTAAGGTTTGATTTTGGACATTCCCAGTTTGTCACAATAAGAATTAAGTAAAACTCATTTAGAGTATAGAAATTACCTGTGATAGCTTAATTATAGGAGGGAAAATATTATGACTAAAAAGATACACGTTTACAACATTACAGTATCAACTGGAGAGCAATTTAAAAATGTACGAATCGAAGGATCAATTAGCAATAGATACTCAGGTATTGCAACAACTTTTATCTCTGTAGAAAATGAAGCTGGTCAAACGGTTGAATTAACAAAATATCAAATTGTTAAAGCAGAATTGATAAATATCGAAGGATAATAGAATAAATGAATACGGGTGAGAAAATGAATAAGAATAAGCGATCAAATAAGGATAAAGAAGCTAAAGATACATCTTATATTTCGTTTGGTTTAAGTATCGGATTGCTAATAGGCCTTTTACTTGGTTTAGCAGTATTTGGTAATATGGCAGTTGGTATTGGTATTGGAATGACTTTTGGTGTCGCAGTAGGAGTAATCCTTGATTCAAAGAAACGCCAATAAAATTGAAATAGAATAATATATATTTTTAGATATTCTTAAGATTAAAAATTTAGAAGTGAGTTTGTCTGTGCGCCAAGATAAGGGCGTATCATATAGTGGGTGGGATTCCCACTGAGAAAGGTCTAGCAAACCACTCATAGCGAGTCTTGGACATCATCGGGTAACTTCTGATGTTAAGCGTAGACAGTTAGGTAGTAGGCGGTAAGCGTAAAGTTGAAGGGATTGAGCCACGATATTCGTATCGGGAAGGTTAATACTGTAGACAAGGTAGAAAACAACACTAATATATTCGTTATGCAAGAATATATTGGCTTCCCCGGGGTCAGAGACCATCGCATGCTATACATTGATATGATACAGTCAACTTGGGAGATCCTGTTAGTTCTTTACGCAGAGAAAGTAGGGCTTAATCAAGTGATAATAAAGCAAGAAAGCCTAATACAACAGGAAGTCGGATTACTTCATATTACTGATGAAGTAGGGTAATTCCTATGGAGGGAAGGGAGTAACACAATATTGACCTTAAAGAGAAACATATACTCTACACAGAGGGAGAGAAAGATATGGAAACGCAACTGGAAAGGATAGCAAAAATAGCAAAATCAAAACCTAATGAGAAATTTACTTCACTAATACACCTAATAAATAAAGAAACATTGATAAAAAGTCATAATGAGATGAAAGCTAAAAAGGCTTCTGGAATAGATGAAATAACCAAAGAATTGTATGATAATAATCTTCTAGAAAACATAGAAAGCTTAATAACTAGAATGAAAAGGCAAGCATATAAACCTCAACCAGGAAAAAGAGTATACATTCCTAAACCTGGAACAAATGATAAAAGACCATTAGGAATACCAGCATATGAAGCTAAATTAGTACAATCTAATTTAGCTGAAATTCTAAACGCAATATATGAACAAGATTTTCTTGAATGTTCATTTGGTTTTAGACCTAATAGAGGTTGTCATGACGCAATTAAATTACTTGACAAGATAGTGAATAAGCCAATCATAAACTATGTTGTAGATACTGACATTAAAGGGTTCTTCGATAATGTAGACCATGAATGGATGATGAAATTCGTAGAACACAGAATTGATGATAAAAATCTATTAAGATTAATATCTAGGCTTATGAAAGCGGGTATCATAGAAGATGGAATTAAATATGATACTCCAAAAGGTACACCGCAAGGTGGAGTGTGTTCTCCAATTCTTGCGAATATCTATCTGCACTATGTACTAGACTTATGGTTTGATAAAATAGTTAGAAAGCACTGTAAGGGTAGGGCGTACATGGTTCGTTATGCAGATGATAGCGTTTTTTGCTTTCAATACGAAGAAGATGCCAAAAGGTTTTTCGAAGTGTTCATACAAAGATTAAGGAAATTTAATTTAGAAGTAGCAGAAGATAAAACAAAAATCATTAAACTTAACAAAGGTAATGATGATAATGTAGATAAAGATGAAAATTCTTTTGATTTTTTGGGATTTACTCATTATGTAGGGAAAGATAAAAATGGCCGTAAAAGAGTAAAAAGGAAAACCAGCAAGAAAAAGTATAGAGCTAGTTTATTAAAGTGTAAAGAATGGATAAGATCAAATAGATCAATACCAATTAAAGAGTTTATGAAAACTATAATATCTAAAATACAAGGTCACTGTAATTACTACGGAATAACAGATAATGGTCGATTCGTAGGTAACTTTATAGATGAATGTAGAACTTTGATATTTAGATGGTTAAATCGTAGAAGTCAGAAAAGAAGCTTTGATTGGAGTAAATATATAATATTTCAAAAGCAATATCCATTACCAAAAGTAAAGACTTATGTAAATGTTTTTGAATTAGGTGCAGGAAATAGCTATTTATTGTAAATAATATTGTGAAGAGCCGGATGCCTTAATAGGGCAAGTCCGGTTCTGTGAGGGGTTGGAGTTGTGAAACTCCGTCTACTCGACTAATTCCAATTATGACAAACTAGGTAAAATAGCTATAATAATTGACTTAACTAGGGTAGAGTAGATTTTATACTCTATCCTAGTTTCTTTATCTGCTTTGGGTTTGTTTTAATATCTTATATAATAGAGTTAGCTAAAACTAGGATAAGATATAAAAAGAAAAATATATAAAAAAGGATTAAATAAAATATAAGAAAATGCAACCTTTTTAAAAGAACATAGTCTAATAGATGAAAGGGGGGAGAAGTTTGGGAGAGAAGGAACTAATAAAAGCCTTAAAAAGAGGTAAGGAAGAAGCCTATATTGAACTTGTAAATACATATGGAAACAGACTTCTTAAAACCTGCTTCCTTATGATCAAAGATGAAAAAGAAGCTGAAGATATTGTACAAGAAACTTTTATAAAGATATTTAAATATATTAAAAACTTTCAGGAAAATAGTTCCTTGTATACCTGGATATATAAAATACTACAGAACACTATAATAGATAAATCTAGAAAGCTAATCCTTACAGTGCCCTATGAAGACTATACTGTTAGTGAAGAAAATATAGAAGAAATTATAATAGATAAAGAAAATAAAGAGCTTTTAAAAGAGAACTTAAAGCAAATAAATTTTATATATAGACAAGTATTGATACTTTTTTACTTTGATGACTTTAGCATTAAGGAGATTAGCGAAATATTAGATGAAAAGGAAGGTACCGTAAGGAGTAAATTATCAAGGGGAAGAAAGATATTAGGGGAAAACTTACAAAAGGGAGGGGAATTTAATGGACTATAAAGATTCTTTTGGAAATGAAATAAAGAAGATATATGAAGAAGATGTAAAAGATATAAACTTATCTCCTCAGGCTCTGGATAAGATAATTGGGAGTAGAAAAATAAGTCTAAGAGAAAAGATAAGAAATTTTTTAAATAAAGAAATTGAAATCCCATTAGCTCCTGCAGTAATAGGATTTGTATTAATACTTGGAATAAGTATATTTCCTAAAGGTTTTACAAGCAAAGAGGAGATAGAAGTAATAGATTTCAGCGGTTCTCAAATTATTATAACAAGTAAGAGGGAGGCGGATATGAAATGAAATTAAAGATAAAGGTCAAGAATTTAATCATGCTTGTACTCACATTCTTGTTTGTAGTCTTAGTTGTAGCACCCCTTATAAACTTAGAAATTGGAATATATTTAAATAGCAAGGGTTCTGAAAAGGCTGAGATTTTTTATAATAATTATATGGCTAGTCCAATCAAGATAACTGGGAAACGGGGTTTATATGAATATGGAAGAAGTCTAATAAAGGGATTTGAAAGATATAAAATCACCTCTAGTGGCTGGGGTGGTGGAGAAAAAACAAGACCAGAAGATATGGATAAGGCAATGGAAGTATTTGAAGAAGTACTGTTAAAGGATAAGAAAGATGGCTATAAGGATGAATACTCTACAAAGTCTTATTCAAAGCTATTAGATACCAGCATAGCTACTTTGGATATGGATAAATTGACTTACTGGATAGCTTGGGGAAAAGATAAGGAAAATGAAGAAATAAAATCTATGAGTAAACTTTATGAAGGCTATTATTATTTTGTTCAGAAAGATTATAAAAAGTCAAAAGAAATATTAGAAGATCTAGATGAAAATAAGTTAGACGAAAAATATTATCAGTTAATGGGAGATATTAATTTACAATTAGGTAATGTAGATATGGCTAAAGAATATTATGAAAAAGTATGGAGCGATCACTTGGAAAGCATGGATAGCTTCAGGAGTTATTTTGGAGGTAGTAATTCATATCCATATGAGGATGATATAGAAAAGCATCTTAGAAAGTCACAAGGAGATTATAAGGTCAAAGGAAAAGTAAGCAATAATGGCAAGGGACTACCCTTTGTAGAAGTATATGTAAGTGAAGATGTTGGAGTATTTAGGGTTGGTGGAGAAATGCCAGATGCTATAACAGATGCAAATGGAGAGTTTGAAACTCTAGGCTTAAAACAAGGGGTCTATGAAATGGGCATAAAAATCCACCCTTCCCAATTGTATAATAAAGTTTATTTAAAAAAGGATATATGGTCGGTAGAGTTAAACTCAGATATTGAGTTTGACTTTGATTTTTCAGCGCCTATGGAAGTAAGTGTTCCTAAAGAAAAAATGTTAATAAAAGAAGGTGAAGATATTGATATATCCTGGGATGAAGTAAGGGGAGCAGATTACTATATGATAGAATCCTTAGTATTCACTGATCCAAGGGAGAGAACGGGAGGATCACATACAATAGGATTAAAGGGTAAAAGTGGAGATGAAAAGATAAGAGACAATAGTATAAGTCTAAATGTAAATGATTTAGATAAAACAATAGGAGCCCTATCTTTTGAAGGAGAGGAAGAAATAGTTAACCCGACTGGAATATTTGGTTCCTTTATAGCAAATATAGAGTATCCCTTAGTTGTTAATGCCTATGATAAAGAGAATAATCTAATAGCTAGTACCCTTACTTTAATAAGTGATTATGAAGATCTTATTAGTATGGAAATTGAAGGGGAATTAACACAAGGAGAAAATCTTATATTAGATAAAAAATATGAAGAAGCTATTTCACACTATGAAGACCAACTAATTGAAGATCCAAAAGATAAGGAAGCATTATTTTATCTAGTTAGATTTTATAGTATAGGATGGAAAAAAGGCGAGAAGGACCTTGCCAAGGCATTTAAATATGCTGAAATATATGACAAGGAGTATGAGGACTATAATCTTTCCTTTGAAGTAGCAAACTCTATATATAGGGATGAAATGGATGAAAATAAGAAATTTGTAAAAAGGATACTAGATCAAACTGCAAAGAAAGATAGAAATGATGACTATTATGATATAAGTGCTAGATATTATTTAACAGAGGGGGATCTTTTAAAGGCTAGAGAAAGCTATGAAAAGATGACAAGAGATAGATCTATAAATCTGGTTTATATAGATATCTATCTAGAAGACTATAAAAAGGCAATATCTACACTTAAAGATGGGAAGATATTTCTAATAAAAATGAATACAAGTAAAGTGATTGAAGGTTTAGATATTATGGATAATGCAAGTGAAGAAGATAAAAAGCTAGTGAAGGATTTACTAAAAATGACATTAGATAATAAAAGTAGTAGGAATGAAGAAGAGGCTATATATAAAAAGACTCTTAACCTTGTAAATAATTTGGAAATAAAAGAGATGATTATAGAGATAGGGAAAGAAGAATATTGGGATATGGGATATTGATATTTATTTAATACGAGTAAAAAAATATGATATATTTTCTATTTCGTATCTGTAGAATTATGCAAATTTAAGGTGTGTTCAAGAAGTATTTAAAAACGTCCTTCCATGAAAGGAAAAGCATCTTTCATAAGTCAGTTCTTATTTTAAATACTTCTTCGATCTATAAGTTGGTTATTAAAAACTATCTAATCTCTTATATAAGGCAACTTTATTTTAGTGTGTTTTCTTAGGATTATGCCCTTTAATCTCTATAAAACTCCTCATTAATTATAAATATTATATATAATGCAACCAAAGTTAAATTTCTCTGTCCTTATATATAAGGATAGGAAAGGAGTTGATGAATTGGAAGATAGTGAGCTTATAAACTTATATTGGGATCGTAGTGAAAATGCTATATCAGAAACGGATAAAAAATATGGAAACTATTGCAGAAAGATCTCCTATAATATTTTATACAATATAGAAGATAGCCAAGAATGCGTTAATGATACTTACCTAAATGCATGGAATGCTATACCAGATGATAGGCCTAATATATTCTCAGCATATCTAGGTAAAATAACTAGAAATCTTTCAATCAATATCTACAATCATAAAAAGGCTAAGAAACGTGGAGCAGGCCAAGTCGAAATTGTTTTAAATGAGTTAGAAAATATAGTTGCCTCTAAGAATAATATTGATAGGGAAATAGAAGCAACTTTAATAACAGAGACTCTAAATGAATTTCTCTGGACATTAAAAAAGGAGTACAGAATAGTTTTTGTTAGAAGATATTGGTATGTAGACTCAATTAAAGATATTTCTAGAAAAATGTCAATAAGTGAAAGTAAAATAAAATCTATCCTTTTTAGAACTAGAAAGAAACTTAAAATATATCTGGAAGAGGAGGAGATTTACTTATGAAATCTACTAAGCTATTTGAAAGTTTAAACGATATAGATGAGGAGATAATTAAAGAAGCAGAAATAGAAGATTATATTCCTCAAAAAAGGTTTACTTTTACAAAGGTTTTGCTACCAGTAGCAGCTATTCTTTTATTTATTATCTTACCAAATTTTATAAAGAAGGATATAAATGTAGAAAAGAGTCTTGAAGATACTAATTTACCAATTACAGATCAAAATCTACTTGAAAATAAAGAACTGGCTAAGATATCAATGGGGTCTTTTAATACTCAAGGAGCAGGATTTGAAGCTTTAATGGCTTATAATATTGTAGAGATTATAAACGCAAATCCCTGGAATGAAAACCTTCAAATATCAACCTTACCAGTCTTTAAAAACAAGCTGGGATATAGTCAACAGGGAATACCTACAAATATAGATATAGAAGCTATGAGAAAAAGATTAGATAAAACTATAAGGCTATTGAATATAAATCCTAAAGAACTTGAAATCACAGATGATTATCCAAGTGAGGAAGAAATACAAATGGTAAGAGAAAAGTTTGAAATAGTAGGAGATGAAATGCCTGATGATTTTCTTAATATAAATCAAATTTATGGTAAAAGTAAGAAATATGAAATTACAGTTTCTAATGATTTGACTACAACTATCAATTTTAAGCCAAAAGATAAAATTGTTAAAGAATATTACACTGACTATTATGCACCCTACGAAGATATATATAGAACAGCTCAATATGTAAGTAAAGAATATAAAGACATATTACAAATGATAGATACAGTTATAAATTTATATGATGGTGCTTACACGTATAATGGAGATCAAAGTTTTGAAATAAGCTTCTTTGAAGGAGAGGGTAGCCTAGAAGAACAAATCATAAACTATAATTTGAATTATACTGAATTTTATTTTGATGAAGAAGATATGTCCAATACCTTAAGAGTTCATAAACCAGATTTATCACAGAAAATAGGTAACTATCCTATAATTTCATCAAAAGAAGCAGAAGCACTTTTAATAAGTAATAAATATATTACAAATGTACCAGAGGACTTTCCCGGAGAAGAATATATTAAGAAAGTTGA
>NZ_JBQDAA010000035.1:0-2253 GCF_052089545.1 Tissierella sp.
TTATGGTCGGGGTGAGAGGATTTGAACCCCCGGCCCCATGGTCCCAAACCACGTGCGCTACCAAACTGCGCTACACCCCGTCAATCTATTTCTAATCGACTCTTACAGTATATGATAAATGAAAATAAAGTGCAAGTATATAGAAAAGTTAGTAAAAGCCATATATGAGCTTAATATATCTATAAATAGAGTAAACTAATATTAATCTAACTAAATCTAGCTTTACCTATCTATTATGGAGTATTTTATCTTTAATTATAATATATACATATATAATATGATTTTTATTGTGTAATAGTAATTAAAAGCTTATAATAAGATAAAAAGGGGAGGAAATTTATCTTTATGATAGAGATATTAGAAAAATTAAAAATTGAAATAATAGTTATGCTTTTTTCTATGCTTCCTCTGGTAGAACTTAGAGGTGCAATACCTCTTGGAATATCTTTAGGATTAGAGCCTATACAAAGTATGGTTATAAGTACTACAGGAAATATAATAGTTGTATTTATATTACTAAATATATTAAATCCTTTTATGTATAGATTTGAAAAGACAAAACTTTTTAATTCTACACTTGGAAAAATAAAAGAAAGATCTATGAAAAAGTCTAGAGTTATAAAAAAATATAGTATTTTAGGACTTTTTATATTTGTAAGTCTTCCCCTCCCTACAACAGGAGCTTGGACAGGTGCACTTATATCATCTATTTTGAAGTTAGATATAAAAAAAGCTTTTATAGCTATGTCTTTAGGTTTAATTGTAGCTGGAATCATAACTCTTACTATAAGTTATGGAGTCTTTAGTATATTCTAGTTATCTTATTCTTTAAAAAAGTTGACTCTAAGTTTTTACTGTGATAAGATTATGAAAAGATAAAATTAAATATTTCCTTATCAAGAGAGATGGAGGGTATGGGCCCTATGAAATCCGGCAACCAGTATTTATACAAGGTGCTAAATCCCACAGGACTTAAGTTCTGAAAGATGAGGTGGAAGCTTAAAAGCCTAACCTTTTCTTGATAAAGGTTTTTTTTATGTTTAAAATTAAAAATAGGAGGCTATAAAATGACAAAAACTTTATTTACTTCTGAATCAGTTACAGAAGGTCACCCGGATAAGATGTGTGACCAGATTTCAGATGCTATACTTGATGCTATACTTGCAGAAGATAAAGACGCAAGAGTAGCATGTGAAACTGTAGTTACAACAGGTATGGTTATGGTAGTTGGAGAGATAACAACTACATGCTATGCTGATATACCAAAAATAATAAGACGCACTGTAGAGGAAATAGGATACACTAGAGCAAAATATGGTTTTGATGCTAGTACGTGTTCTGTTCTTACTTCTATAAATGAACAATCGCCAGATATTGCTATGGGTGTAGATAAAAAAGAAGAAAATGATGAAGATGAATTAGATAAAATAGGTGCAGGAGACCAAGGTATGATGTTTGGTTATGCTTGTAATGAGACAAAGGAACTTATGCCCCTACCTATTTCACTAGCTCATAAACTCTCTAAAAGACTTGCAGACGTTAGAAAAGATGGAAGTCTAAGCTATCTAAGACCAGATGGTAAGAGTCAAGTTACAGTTGAATATGAAGATGGTAAGCCTGTTAGAATTGAAAACATAGTTGTATCAGCTCAACATAGTGATGATATAAGTCTTGATACTATAAAAGAAGATATAAGCAAACATGTAATAGAAAAAATAGTACCAATGGATTTAATAGATGATAATACTAAATACTTTATAAATCCTACAGGAAGATTTGTAGTTGGAGGACCTATGGGGGATGCAGGTCTTACAGGTAGAAAAATTATAGTTGATACCTATGGAGGATTTGGAAGACATGGAGGAGGAGCTTTTTCTGGAAAGGATCCTACAAAGGTAGATAGATCAGCTTCATATATGGCAAGATATATAGCTAAAAACCTTGTAGCAGCTGGCCTTTGTGATAGATGCGAAGTAGGACTTTCCTATGCAATAGGTGTAGCATGTCCCCTTTCTGTATATGTAGATACATTTGGTACAGGTAAGGTTTCAAATGAGGAAATGGTAAAGCTTGTAAATAAAAACTTTGACCTAAGACCTGCAGCTATTATAAGAGACTTGGGTTTAAAGAGACCTATATATAAGCAAACGGCAAGTTATGGACACTTTGGAAGAGAAGATTTAGATCTTCCTTGGGAAAAAACAGACAAGATAGACAATTTAAAAAAATAGGTAAAAAGATTTAAACCATATG
>NZ_JBQDAA010000035.1:2263-15421 GCF_052089545.1 Tissierella sp.
TTTTTTTATGTAAAAATAGTAAATTTATATTTTAGATCTATATAGTTAATAAGAGATAGGAGGTGAAAAAGATGGCTATAAAAAGTATTAAAGAAAAAACCAATTTAAAACTACAATTAGATGGAGGAATTGTAGATGAAAAACAAAGAATTATATCTAAATCATTTACAAAGGTAAAACCAGAAGCTTTAGATGAAGAACTTTACCAAACAGCTAAAGTTTTAGAAAGTCTTCAAAACAATGGGCTCTTAAATGTATTAAGAGTTGAAGAAACTTCTATTAAAGAAGAAGTCTAGTATTAGTTATAAGTAGATAGGGGGTGAAAAAATGATCAAAAAAACATTGGAATTAAGATTTTTAGATGGAGTAAATAAAAGATTTAGAGTTTCTCTTGCAGATCCTAAAGAAGATTTATCTAAGTTAGACATAGAAGATGCTATGGATTCAATAATAGAAAAAAACATATTTAAGTCTAATGAAACTGACCTAACTATGAAAGAAGAGGCTAGAATCATAGAGACTAGTACAGAGCTTATAGAATTCTAAGGGGTGAAGTAAATGGAAGAGATATATACTCATATAGCTAATTTAGGCTTTCCCATAGTTATCTCCATATATCTCTTGGTGAGAATAGAAGGAAAACTAAATCAGCTAAGTGAAAGTATAATTGAGCTTTCAAAAACAATAGCAAAGATTATTTAAAGAAAAGACTGAGAAATCAGTCTTTTTTTAATACATATTTTTAATACATATGTTATAATTTATCTATGATGGAGGGGTGGAATGTTAACTATAGAAGGTGTAATAGAAGATATTATATTTAGAAATGAAGATAATGGATATACAGTTGCAAAGCTTAATTCAAGTGATGGTTCAGTTACCATAGTTGGAAATGCAGCTTTTATAAACATAGATGAGATGGTTGAGGTAAGAGGAGAGTGGATATATCACGATAAATTTGGGGAACAGCTTCAATTTGAAACTATTAAAACTACCATACCCTCTACTCTAAAGGGAATAGAAAACTATCTAGCTTCAGGGATTCTGCCATATGTTGGACCGAAAACTGCTAAAAATATAGTAAATGAATTTGGTGAAGATTCATTAGATATTATTCAATATAATCCTGAAAGGTTAAAAAAGATACCTGGTATAGGTGAAAAAAAGATTGAAAAGATAACAGCTGCTTATGAAGAACAAAGAGAAGTAAAAGATATAATGGTTTATCTTCAAGGCTTTAATATTACTGTAAATAATGCTATAAAAATATATAAAAAATATGGAAAAGATACTGTAGGAGTAATAAATGAAAATCCATATAGGCTATCAGAAGATATACACGGAATAGGATTTAAAACTTCTGATGCACTTGCTAGAGAGATGGGTATAGGGTTAGATTCTCCTTATAGAATAGAAGCAGGACTTAAATTTACAATGATGAAAAGTTCAGGAGATGGACATTGTTACCTACCTAAAGATGAACTTCTTTATAAGACATCTCATCTTTTACAAGTAGAAACTTCTCTTATAGAAGAGTCTATTCGAGACCTAATATTTAAAAAGAATTTTCATATAGTAAATGAATTAGAGACAAGCTTAGTATATTATATGCCTTTTCATGTAGCTGAAAATAATGTAGCTAGAAAGATAGTAGAACTTTCAAAGGTAGACTTTACAGATCTCCAGGTAGATGTTGAAAAAGAAATAAAACGTATAGAAGATGAAGAAGAAATAGAATTTCATTCAAAACAACTTATTGCTATAAAAGAAGCTGTTGAGGATGGTGTAGTTATCATAACAGGAGGGCCTGGAACAGGAAAAACTACAACCATAAATGCTATTATAAATATATTCGAAGATTTAGAAATGAATGTAGTATTAGCTGCCCCAACAGGTAGGGCAGCCAAAAGAATGACTGAAACTACAGGAAGAGAAAGTAAAACAATTCACAGATTACTTGAGTTTGCATATATGGAAGAAGATATGGGATTTAACAGAGATGAAGATAGTCCAATAGAGGCAGATGTTATAATCATAGATGAGTCATCTATGATAGATATACTTCTTATGAATAGCCTTCTAAAAGCCATAAATGAAGGAACACGTATCATACTTGTAGGGGATATAGATCAGCTACCAAGTGTAGGAGCAGGAAATGTACTTAGAGATATTATAAACTCTGAAAGTATAAGAGTTGTTATGTTAGATAAAATATTTAGACAGGCTGAAGAAAGTATGATAGTAGTAAATGCCCATAAAATTAATAGGGGAGAGATTCCAATATTAAATGGGAAAGATAAAGACTTTTATTTTTTATCTCAGCCGAATTCTTCGTCTACCTTAAATACTATTATAGGATTAAATAATGAAAGACTTCCTAAATATTATGACTACGATCCTTTAAAAGATATACAAATTTTAACCCCTATGAAAAAAGGTGATGTAGGAACAAAATCTTTAAATAAAAAACTCCAAGAAACTTTAAATCCAAAATCAACTTTTAAAGCAGAAAAGAAAATAGGAGATGAACTATTTAGGGTAGGAGACAAGGTCATGCAGGTAAAAAACAACTACAATCTAGAATGGAAAAAGATAGTAGGAAATATGACCGTAGATAAAGGAGAAGGAGTCTTTAATGGAGACTTTGGATATATAGAATCTATAGACCATGAAGCGAATAATTTAAAAGTTTTATTTGATGATGAAAGACTTGTAGAATATAGTTTTAATGGATTAGATGAACTAAAACTTTCCTATGCTATTACAGTTCACAAATCTCAAGGAAGTGAGTTTCCAGTAGTTATAATGCCAGTGCACTGGGGGCCTCCTATGCTTTTGACTAGGAACTTAATATATACTGGAATAACAAGAGCTAGGGAACTTGTAGTATTGGTTGGAGAAGTAAAATTTCTCCAAATGATGATAAAAAACAATAGGATAGCTAAAAGGTATTCAAGCTTAGATAAAAAAATAAAGGAATATATAGAAGTTTTTTACTCTTAGGAGGCATATAAAATGGAATATATCAAAGAGGCTTTAGAGTTTGTTTTTCCTACAAAAGATATATGTTATTTTTGTAGATCAGAAGATAGTAAGGTAGAAAACTATATATGTAAATCATGTAATGATAAGGTTGCAAGAGTCCATAAAGAAGTCTTTTTAGGAGATGTAAATATAGAAAGATGTTTTTATACTACTATATATGATAGTTTTATGAAGGATATTATTAAAAAATTTAAGTTTAATGATAAATCCTTTTTATATAAAGCTTTAGCTGATATTTTGCTTGAAACAATATACAAAGAAAATATAAAAGATAAAATTGATATAATAAGTTTTGTTCCTTCCCATAGAAGAAAAGAAGCTGTAAGAGGATATAATCAAGTAGAACTTTTAGCAAAATTTATATCTAAAGAGTTAGATCTACCTATTTTTAATGGATTGTTCAAGGCACGGCATACTCCAGATCAACATTTTTTAGATGAGCTAGGGAGAAGGAAAAACTTAAAGGATGCTTTTAGGGTTAGGAACAAAGAAGAGATTAAGGGAAAGAGGATATTACTTTTAGATGATATTTTGACAAGTGGTTCAACTATGAAAATGTGTGCAAAAGAACTTATAAAAAATGAGGCAAAGACAGTTTTTGCACTTGCCCTTACCTCAAGTAGAAAGCTCTAAAGTTTATGTATAATATTTATGAGTAAACTTTTATTGTTATTTAATTTATATCCATAAGTTCTAAAAGATTCTAAAGTAGCATTTATTTCGCCACCTAGTACAATAATTATACTGCTTATATAAAGCCAAATAAAAAGAAGTATGATTCCAACTAAACTTCCATAAGTAACTGCATATCTTCCAAAGTTATTTACATAATATGAAAAAAGTACTGAAGTAAGCATCCACCCAAGTGTAGTAAAAATAGCCCCTGGTAGTGTGTTTGTAAACTTTATTCTATAAGACTTGCTTCTACATGGACTATATTTATAAAGAAGTGCAAACATAAGTATCATGTACACAAGCGGAATTACAATTCTCATATAGGACCATAATATTTTAAAAAAGGAACTAAGTCCCAAAAATGTGAAAAACTTATTAGCAAGAACCTCTCCAAATATTAAAGTTAAAAAGACCAATATAATAAGAAGTATAAGGGCTATAGTAAAAAAGAAAGATATAATTCTAAGTCTTATATAAGATCTACCTTCACTATAATCATATGCCTTATCTATGGCTTTAATCACTGCTTTAATACCAGAGGAAGAAGACCATATACCAACAATGGCTGAAATAGATAAAAGGCCTTGACTACTAGATGTAGTTATTTCTTTTATAAAATTTTGAAATATTTTTTGTGTTTCAAGTGGCAAATAAAATATTATATTTTCTAAAATATCTGGCTTAACAAAAGGTGTATAGCTTACAATATTTAAAAGCATTATTATAAATGGAAATATTGAAAGTATTAGAAAAAAGGTCATCTGAGTTCCTGTTACAAAAACTTCATCATCTTTTATTCTAAAAAGCAATTGATCTAAAAATATTATAGGTCTCACACGTGTTAGTCTTTGCAAAAAGGTACTAATAAAAACACCTCCTAAGTTATTTTAAATATAGTTCAAACCAATTCTTTATTTCTTCAAGTCTTTTTATTCTACTCTTAGGTTTGCCGCTTCTGCTTAATTCGTGATTTTCTCCTTTAAACATACAAAATCTTGTTTCTACACCATGATACTTTAAAGATGTAAACATCTGTAGTCCTCCAGAAAGAGTACATCTATAGTCTTCCTGGGAATGTATAAAGAGAGTAGGAGTGGATACTTTGTCAGCGTATTTTATAGGAGAATGATTCCAAAGTTTATCAAAATCATTCCAAGGGCTAGCTGCTATTTGATCATCTACAAAATAATATCCGATATCAGTTGTACCAAATTTAGATATCCAATTTGAAATACTTCTTTGAGAAACAGCTGCTTTAAACTTACAAGTATGACCTATTATCCAATTTGTCATAAAACCTCCATAGGAACCACCCATAAGGCCTAATTTATCTTCATCTATAAAATGATACTTGTCTAATACTAAATCTTTAAATAGCATGATATCTTCATAATCAATAGTGCCATATTGACCTCTTATGTCAGCAAATTTATCGCCTCTTCCATCACTACCACGTGGATTACAGAAAAATACTACATAGCCTTGATTTGCTAAATACTGCATTTCATGAAAGAAAACCTCGCCATATGCTGTTTTAGGGCCACCATGAATACTTAAAATACCAGGGTAAGTCTTACCAAGTGAAAAATTAGTTGGTTTCATAACCCAACCTTCAATAAGAGTCTCATCTTCAGTTCTAAAGGTAAGTTTTTCAGGTATAGAAAGAGATTTCTCCTCTAATACCCATTGATTAAGACTTGTTAGCTGAAACTCTTTTTTTCCATCTACTAAATACACTTCTTGAAGCCTTAAACTTCTTAGGCCTACAAATTGTAATTTGTCATTTACAATATTCATAGAGTCGATAGAACCTTTTCTAAAGGTAAGCTTTTTAATCTTTCCAGTTTTATCAATCTTTTTAATATATGAAGAGTCACCTTCTGTTGTAACGAAGTATAAGAAGTCTTCATCTACCTTTATAGTTTCATATTTACCATATCTAGAGTCACTTGCTATTGAATTTGTAATACTAAAATTAAAAGTATCATCTGATATTTTCTTAGCATTAGATCCTGTAAAATCACATAAGTAAAAACTAGGATTTTGATTTAAGCCAAATTCCTCCATATTTGTTCCGAAAAATATAATCTTTTTATTTAAAAAATCTGCATATGAATAATTAAAGTCATGAAAAGGAGAAATCTTAACTAATAATCCCTTTTCAATATTATAGATTTGAAGATCTGTATAGCTATATTTTTTATCTATATAGGAATTAGTAACGAGAACTATATTTTCTCTGTCTTTATCTAGTTTAAACTCATATACATCTGTAAAGTCATCTGTTACAGAAAGGAGTCTTTCTGTTTCTATGTTATAGATATATAATTTATTTCTTTTTTTATTGGTAAATCCTTGACCATTTGACCAAAAAGGTATTTCATCTAGTATTTCTACATGACTATCTTTTTTTAAGTTTTGAAGTAAGACTTCCCTTTCCTCTTTTGAAAGGTCTATAAATCCAGAAAATGTAGGATCGAAATCTGCTGTAAGCAATATATTTTCCTTATCAATTACTTCTATAGAGTTAATATTTAATGGTAGCTCAAATAAGATGTCTAACTCTTCCTCGTAAATATCCATCTTATGGATTGATGTAAATGGTTCTTTATTTTCTGTTTTTTCTTTATCTGTATCTTTATCACTTGAAAAAAGTAAAGTTTTTTTATCTTTCCAAATTAAATTGTTTATATTATTTTGAGATATAAGTTCTTTATAAGAATTATCACTACTATCTAAAATATAAATACTTGAATCATATTTGTTTTTTTCTAGATTTATTTGGTTACAAATAAATGCACTAAAATTAGCATCAGGAGATATTTTAAGTGAAGATAAATATTTATAATTAGTAAAGTCATCTAATAATAACTGGTCCATAATTTCCTCCTATTTTACTTTTTAAGATCTATTAAATTAATTACTTTATTCTTATTTGGATTTTTATTGGTGTCTAAATATCTTGAGATTCTCTTACCAAGTGGTGAAATAGAGATAGATTCGATTTCATATTTATCATAATTTATTATTCCTAATAGATTTAGTAAGTTTCCATAGGAGAAAAACAAATTATGATCGTCTTTTACAAATAATTTATTTGAATATTTTTTCGATATATCCATATTTGAAAGAGTGGATAAGATAAAACTTCTATAATTATTAGAATCATTTATTAAATTATCTTCTAATATACTTTCAAATATAATAGTATATTTTTCATATTCTTCTAATAGAGAAAAACTGGTTGCTATCTTATTAAAAACCATAGTATGTCCATCTATACTGAGTAGTTTTAAATTCAAAGCTATATTATAAAATAAATCTATATTGATAAAATGTTTTTGATTAGGTGTTTTTGTAAATGGTCTTGTTTTATTTTTTAAAGAGTCATTTATCATAAATAGGTCTTTTCTTTTTAACTTTTTACCTTTTTTAGTTAATCTTATATCATTAGATTCTATATATAGTAGAAAGTTATGGAAATCTTTTATAAAATCTAAGGCTTTATAATTTAAAGAGTCTTCAATATGATAGGATAGATCTTTATTTATATTAAAATCTACATCATAAGAATTTAAAAGTCTTATATACTTAAAAGGGCTCTTTCCTATATCTAATATTTCCTTATAAAGGTTTTGGTAAGATGAATTCTTTTTACTTAAAAAATAAAAATATAGTTTAAAAGTATCAATATAAGATAGAAGATCTTCTTTTAATATTATAAGGCCATTATCAATAGAGGTAGAGAGGATTTCATCTAAGCTTATACTTAAAAAATCTTTTAAATCATCATATTCAGAAGAAAAATAAAAATCTATTATATCTGAAAGGTTTGTTATGTGTATATCTACTTCATCTTCATCCATTTTAACACTTAAATAATTTTCAAATTCACTAAGGCTTTCTAAGTCATCAATTCTATGAAAGTCTAAACCGTCTTCATTTCCCATAGCATCAAGGATTGTTTCGTCATATATTTTATATAAATTCAACCCAAATCTTTTCAAATAATCTTTCATAGTAAGTCTTCTATAAGTTTCTCTTACAAGGTTAAAATCAAATAATACTCCTTTTATAAAATCATACTTGCTAGATGGAGGCAAATAGTTTATATCACCTATAAAGTTGTAGTTATTCAAGCTTAAGCCTATTCTAGAGAAGACATATTCTCCTTCTTTTATTATATTGGATAGATCAGGTTCTAGAAGAGAAAATCTTTTTCTAGTTAAAAGATCTTCTACATATGTATATTCACCATCATATTCTAATATTTTAAATAAAGAAACATAAGATACTTTTCTTTCTTCTAAAATCTTTCTTTCTTTTGAACTTAAAGATTCAGATTTATCTTCTAGAAATTTTTCTGTAAATGTTTTACCATCTTTATTTATATAGTCTAGGCTAAGCCATATATTAAAAGCTACATTATTTTCTGTATTATAAAAATAGGAGTACTCCTTATCGAGTTCTTCTATCACTTTGTTTAAGTTTATGTTTGTATATATATATTTAAATAATTTTTTAGTAACATCAAATTCTATTTTTTTAAGCTTACTTAAGTTTACTGTATTCATAACTTCCCCCTAAAAATAATATCTTAAATATTATTATACACTATTAGTATTCTAAGTTCTAATAACAATATATAAAAGTATATAAAAATAAAAAGATGAGAACTAAGTAAGTATTCTCATCTTTTCGATTCTGTTTTTTTCTATCTTTTCAACTATAAATTTTATATTTTCATATTCTATTGTTTCTTCTTCATCAGGAAATCTACCAATCAAACCTATTACAAAGCCTCCTATAGAATCAAAGTCCTCAGATTCTATATTTGTACCTATGAGATCATTTAATAAATCTATTTTCATACTTCCATCTACTATATACTCATCTTCTTCTATAACTTGTATTTCTTCATTTCCTTCATCATACTCATCGGTAATCTCGCCTACTATTTCCTCTACTAGGTCTTCAGTAGTTATCATACCTGCAGTTCCTCCATACTCATCTAATATAATAGATGTAGGGTAGTTACTATCTCTCATTTCTTGAAAAAGTTCTTGAGTAGATTTAAATTCGTATGTAAAAAAAGCAGGTCTTAAATAATCCCTAAGATTAAATTTGTCTTTATCTTCTATATAAAAGATAAGATCTTTTACATGAAGGATGCCTATTATATCGTCAATATCTTTTTCATAAATTGGAAGCCTCGAAAAGGTTTCTTCTTTAAAAAGTTCAACCAAATCTCCATATGAAGAATCGACACTTAAAGCAACCATATTTGTTCTAGGAGTCATTACATCTTTTGCTTGTGAGTCTCTAAACTCAAAAACATTATATATCATTTTTGTTTCTCCCACTTTTAAAACACCTTCTTCATGACTTACATTCACTATGGTTTTTAGTTCATCCTCTGTCATAAGAGGTTGTGTTTTGGATATATTACCACCTAAAAATTTTATAAGCACATTTGTTATAGATGTTAGTACATATATAATAGGACTTAAAATTACAGTTATAAAATAAATTGGTTTTGTAACCTTTAAAGACACCTTTTCAGAATTTTGGGCTGCTAATGACTTTGGAGTAACCTCCCCAAAGATAAGAACCAAAAGGGTCATAAGTCCAGTTGCTATTCCAATACCTGTGTTTCCGTATAGATCTATAGCTATAGAAGTTGCAAGTGATGAAGCGGCAATATTGACAATATTATTACCTATTAAAATTGCACTTAAAAGCTTATTTGGCTTTTCTATTAAATAATTTAAAAGGTTTGCATTTTTAACTCCTTCATCAACCATCTGTCTAAGTCTTATTTTACTTAAAGAAACTAAGGCTGTTTCAGAAGATGAAAAAAAGCCTGAAAGAGCTATTAATATAAAAAGAGCTATAAATTCTAATGTTAAATTAGATTGCATTTATTCACGTCCTTGTTTTAATTGTTATTTATATTATACCCAAAATTTTAATTTAAAGAAAGAAAAATGTATTAATTAAGAAAATAAGACAAAGTTAATAACAATTAACAAACTTATCCACATAAAAGAATGGACAAACCCAGTAATCCACAAAGTTATTAACATTATCCACAAAAAAATTCAATCCACCTATTCACAAGTTATAAAGAAGACTTGCTTTAGGTGTTTTTTCCTAATGCTTAGTCGCCCTCATCCAGCTCCGCAGGGTAAAGAAGACTTGCTTTAGGTGTTTTTTCCTAATGCAAAGTTGACCTTATCTAGCATTATTTAACTTATTCACAAAATAATATAATGATTTTTTATAAGATTTTAAATCCTAAAAATAAGATATATTTAAATATGGTTTTAGTATAAACTTTATATTTAGTTAATATTATTTTGTAAGTAGACTTTTAAAAGACATGTGATATTTTTATTTAATTGGGTAATATATTAATAAATATATAAGTTTAATTTTTAAATTGACTTATATGAAAGGAGCTGTTTGTATGAATATACAATTCGTTGGAAAAAATGTAGAATTAACTGATGCATTAAAAGAGGTAACAGAACAAAAACTGAGTAAGCTGGAAAAATATTTTGAGGATCCTATCAATGGAAATGTAACGTTTAGTACACAGAGAAATAATAAAACCATAGAGGTTACAATAAATTTACCTGGGACTATTCTAAGAGCTGAAGAAACAAGTGATGATATGTATGCAAGTATTGATAAATCTGTAGATATATTAGAAAGACAAATTAGAAAATACAAGACAAGACTTCAAAAAAGATATAAAGAAGGCCAAACAATAAGATTTGAAAATGTACTGCCATATGAAAGAGAGGAAGAGACAGAAGATCCTGATAAGCCTACAATAGTAAGAAGAAAAAGATTTTTCCTACAGCCTATGAACTATGAAGAGGCAGTTCTTCAGATGGAACTTCTTGGACATAATTTCTTTGTATTTAGAAGTGCTGAGACTGAAGAAATAAGTGTAATTTATAAAAGAAAAGATGGTAATTACGGTTTGATAGAACCTGAACTATAAATTTAAAGTTGTAGCTTGAAAGCTACAACTTTTTTTATTGTCAAAAACTCTCTTTAAAGTTGAAACTATTGTGTATAAGTGATAAAATAAATGATGCGTTTACATTGAAAGGTGGGTATAATATGGGATTTTTCCAAAGACTCTTTGGTGACTATAGTACAAGAGAGCTTAAAAAAATAGAATCAGATGTAATAAAGGTACTTGATTTAGAAAAAACAATGGAAAAACTAAGAGATGATGAACTAAAAAACAAGACAGAAGAATTTAGAGATAGATTAGATAAAGGTGAAACATTAGAAGATATAATGGTTGAAGCATTTGCGGTTGTAAGAGAAGCTTCATGGAGAGTACTTGGAATGAAACATTTCAAAGTACAAATTCAAGGAGGTATAATTCTTCACCAAGGAAGAATAGCGGAGATGAAAACAGGTGAAGGAAAAACACTTGTAGCAACCCTGGCAGCCTACTTAAATGGTCTGACAAAAAAAGGTGTTCACATAGTTACAGTCAACGACTATCTTGCAAGCAGAGATAAAGAGTGGATGGGAAAACTTTATGAATTTTTAGGCCTTACAGTAGGATGTATTGTCCATGGTATTACAAGTGAAGAAAGAAAAGCTGCTTATATGGCAGATATTACTTATGGTACAAACAATGAATTTGGATTTGACTATCTTAGAGACAATATGGTTATATATAAGGAAGAGATGACTCAAAGACCACTAAACTTTGCTATTGTAGATGAGGTAGACAGTATATTAATAGACGAGGCTAGAACTCCTCTTATAATATCTGGTGCAGGAGATAAATCTACTGAATTATATGGTCTAGCAAACAACTTTGCTGGTACACTTACAAGTAGAGTTATAGAACAAGATGAAGAGAAAAATGACTTTTTTAATAGGGAAATAAAGGAAGAAACAGTAGACTTTTTAATAGACGAAAAATCTAAGGCTTGTACTCTTACAGAAAATGGTACAAAAAAAGCAGAAAAATATTTTGGTGTAGAAAACTTAGCTGATATGAACAATATGGAGGTAGCACATCATATAAATCAAGCTTTAAAAGCTAGGAGTCTAATGAAAAGAGATATAGACTATGTTGTAAATGATGGAGAAGTTTTAATAGTAGATGAATTTACAGGTAGACTCATGCATGGTAGAAGATACAGTAACGGTCTTCACCAAGCTATAGAAGCTAAAGAAGGTTTAAATGTTCGTTCAGAGTCAAAAACTCTTGCAACTATTACATTTCAAAACTACTTTAGGATGTATAATAAATTGTCAGGTATGACTGGTACTGCTAAAACAGAAGAAGATGAGTTTAGAGAAATCTACAATGTAGATGTTGTGGAGATTCCTACAAATAAACCAATTCGAAGAGATGACCAGTCAGATAGTGTATATAAAAATGAAGCTGGTAAATATAAACAAGTAGTAGAAGATATAAAAGAAAAACATGAAAAGGGTCAACCAGTCCTAGTTGGTACTATAACAATAGAGATGTCAGAACTTTTAAGCAAGATGCTTAAAAAAGAAAGAATAAAACATGAAGTCTTAAATGCAAAGCATCATGAAAGAGAAGCTGAGATTGTAGCCGATGCAGGAAGATTTGGATCTGTAACTATAGCTACAAATATGGCTGGTAGGGGAACAGATATAGTTCTTGGAGGAAATCCTGAAAATAAAGCTAAGCTTGAATTAAAGAAAAAAGGATACGAAGATGAAGTTATAAATCTCATAGATGGATTTTTTGAAACAAGAGATGAAAGAGTTTTGGAAGCTAGAAAAGTATATGAAAAACTTTACGAAGAATATAAGAAGGAATCAGATGAAGAAGCAAAAAAGGTAATAGAAGCAGGCGGGCTTCACATAATAGGAACAGAAAGACACGAGTCAAGAAGAATAGACAATCAATTAAGAGGTAGATCTGGTAGACAAGGAGATCCTGGAAGTTCAAGATTTTTCATATCACTTGAAGATGATCTTATGAGACTCTTTGGTGGGGAAAGACTTACAAGACTTGTAGAAACTATGAACATGCCAGATGATGAATCTTTAGAACATGGGCTTTTAACTAAGACCATAGAAGGTGCACAAAAGAAGGTTGAAGGTAACAACTTTGCTATCAGAAAACATGTACTTCAATATGATGATGTAATGAATAAACAAAGAGAAATCATATATGGTGAAAGAAGAAAAGTTCTAGAAGGAGAAAGTCTAAAAGAAGATATAGGCAATATGGTAAGAAACTTAATAGAAACAAATATTGAACTATATACAAATGGATCAAAGTTTCCTGAAGAATGGGATCTAGAAGGATTAGAGAACTATGTTGTAAAAATGTTTGGATTTAAAAAAGGATTTTTAAATAAAAATAATATAGAAACTCTAACAAAAGAAGATCTTATAGAAAGTATAATAGAA
>NZ_JBQDAA010000036.1:0-4754 GCF_052089545.1 Tissierella sp.
AAATAAACGTAGTAAATATGCGAGTTGTAGAGTTCTGCAACGAGCTATAATATAATAATTAATAGGAGGAAAAAATGAACTTAACAAAACGATATACGCCAGGAATAATTTTAACAATTTTACTATCATTGTTAGCGATATATATTAGCTCATTTATACCAAAGGGACTTATTAGTCCAGGGGTGTTTTCTTTACTTATAGGGATGGTTTTAAATCCTTTTACGAGTAAGTATACTATTTTAAAAAAAGGAGTAAAATTTACTTCTAAAGGTGTTCTAAAGATTGCAATTATATTAATGGGAGCAACACTTAGCTTTACACAAGTTTTACAGGTTGGCAAATATTCTTTATTTGTAATGATGTTTACATTGGCTACTGCCTTTGGAGGAGGATATTATTTAGGTAAATTATTTAATATCAATTGGAAGCTATCAAGTCTAATATCAGCTGGAACAGGTATATGTGGAGGATCTGCAATAGCCGCTATAGCTCCTACTATAGAAGCTGAGACAAAGGATATAGCTTATTCAATTTCAGCAACATTTTTATTTGATATAATAATGGTAGTACTTTTTCCATTAGCAGGGAAATATTTTGGAATGAGTGATTTAGGTTTTGGACTATGGGCTGGAACTGCAGTAAATGATACCTCTTCAGTGGTAGCAGCAGGATATGCTTTTTCTGATGCTGCAGGTAACTTTTCTTTAATAGTAAAACTTACTAGGACACTTTCTATAGTTCCTGTAGTACTTATATTTTCTTATATAAATGAGAGAATAAAAGATAAAAAAAATATAAAAGCTGGCAATATAAAGTCACAAGAAAAAATAAATATTAAAAAGATATTTCCATGGTTTATAATACTTTTCTTAGGAATTGTAGGTATTAGAAGTATGGGCTTTATATCAGATGGTTTAAGTGCAAATATATCATCTTTAAGTAAATTTTCTATGATAATGGCACTTGGAGCTATAGGACTTAATACAAATTTTAAAGAAGTTTCTAAATCAGGTTTTTTACCTATGGTGCATGGATTTTTGATATCACTTTTAGTAGTATTGGTATCATTTGGGGTACAAATGATGATGGGACAAATTTAATATTCTATTATATGGATACAAGCAATAGTTTTAGTATTTATAATATCAATCCATATTTGGTTAACTAAAAAACACTAATCTTCGAGGATTAGCGTTTTTTAGTTGATGAAGCAAAAATCTATTTAACTATCAATACATTTACTTCTACATGATTTAAAACCTTGTGGGAGACACTTCCTAGCATTGCTCTTGAAAAGGTACTAAGACCTCTACTCCCCATAATTACAAGATCATAACTCTCTTTTTCTACTTCATTTATTATTGCATCGGCAGGATCTCCTGCTTTAAGTTTAGTGTTTACTTCTCCATCAAAATCATTAAAGAGCTTTAAGGAATCTTCCAAAATTTGATATCCTGTTTTCTTAAAATGTTCAATAGCTTTTTGTGTAGTAGTTTGATCCAATGTAGAATAAGGATTTATAATTTTTTCCTTAACTACATTTATTATATCCAACTTTGCATTTAGAGCTTCTGCAAGACCTTTAGCTTCAAGCAATGCCTTTTTAGCAGTTTCAGAACCATCTGTAGTTACTAATATTCTTTTCATTTTATACACCCCACATATTAGATTACAATTTATTAATTGAAAGTATCATAGATATATTACCCTTTTATAGTATTTTTAAAATATTATACCAAGATAATACACGATATCTACTATAAAATAGATCGCTAAGATTTGATATATTTATCCTTGAACTGTTATAGCACTTTTTAAATTAGTATATAAGTGTATTTATTTTATTAATTATTATTTTTCTGTTTTATTATATTTCAATATTAGAAAGGCCTTTATTTAATTTATTTATAACAAAGACTCTTCTATTTTCTTTAAATTCAATATTGTGATATTGTTTTTATTAAAATTTATAAGTTCTTCATCTTGCATGTTTATAAGTTCTCTAGATAAAGAAGGCCTAGGAATATTAAGGAGTTGGGCCATTTTTTTTCTACTATAGGGAAGTATAATCTTTAAGGATTTTTGTTTTTTATATTGCTTAAGAATTATATTTGATATTTTTTTTCTTAAAGTATCAAGACTGAGATTAGAAATTCTATCATTTAACATTAGTATCCTGTTTGATAATACTCCCATAAAATTATTTATAATTCTTTCATCAATTGTCATAAGTTTTGTAATTGTATCTCTCTTTAAATACATTATTTTAGAAGTGCTACTGGATAAAATTGTAGCAGGATAGACATGGGTTCCAGAAAAAACTAAAGCTTCACCAAAGATATTCCCTGCACTAAAATGATTTATAGTAACAACTTTTCCAGAGGGAAAAGATTTATGGATTTCTATATTTCCTTCTAAAATTATACCTAGACTGTTACAATCATCACCTTCTATAGCTATAATACTATCTTTTTCATAAGTACTAATATTATAGGTCATAGAGTTTAAAATTTCTTCTATCTTAACTTCTTCTATATCTTTAAATAAAATACATTTAGATAAACTCTTCAAGTGTTTTTTCAAAAACTCACCTCTTTATTAATATGTATTATAAGATTATCATAATTAAAATTTTTATACAATTATAAAAGCATTGATTTGTTTTAATTAAATTTTTTATGGGTAAATTAATAATATGTACCATATGGAAGGGGTAGGATGATGAATAAGATACTTCTCATAAATAGAATAGATACTACGGATTTTAAAACAGAAGAAAAAAGAATATTTTTTTTAGTAGATGATACACAAATTAGATATGCGCAGGAACATCTTATTGATACTCTTCATAAAGTTGATTTCCTATCTAAAGAAAATATTATATATAAATACAATGGTGTGGAAATATTAATGAAAGAAAAAGATATTCCCAAGATAATTAAGGCATTAATGGAGGCCAACATAGATATATATAGTATATATGAACTATATGATCCCATGAAATAAGGGGGAGATTTATGAAAGGCTTAAATTGTAAGGAAATATTGAAAAAAACAGAAAAACATCTTATTATCATATTAACTGTAATATTAATAATAACATTATTCTATATAATTTTAAGAAACATAAATGAAGATAAGGAAAACACAATTTCAAACATTATAGAAGAAAAAAATGAAAGTTCAAATGTAGTAATTTTAATAGAGATAGCTCAAAAAAAATTAACTCTTATAGATAAAGAGACTAAAAATACTATATCTACTTATACAATTGCATCTGGAAAAGAAAGATCACCCACACCACTTGGAACTTTTCAAATAATAGGTAAGGCACATTGGGGTGAAGGCTTTGGAACCAGATGGCTTGGCTTAAATGTGCCCTGGGGTATATATGGAATACATGGTACAAATAAACCGGGATCTATAGGCTCGAATGTATCTGCAGGGTGTATTCGAATGAGAAATGCTGATATAGAAGAGATATACGATAAGATACCTTTAAGTACAAATGTCCTTATAACAAATGGTCAATATGGACCATTTGGTGATGGATTTAGGACCCTACAGCCAGGAGATAGAGGCTCTGATGTTTTAGAAGTTCAAAAAAGATTAACTCAATTAGGTTTTTATTTAGGAGAGATTGATGGGATATATGGGGAATCTATGAAAAAATCAATTATTGAATTTTTAAAAGATAAAAATTTAAAATTGACAGATAGGATAGATGAAGAAATTTATGAAAAGATGGGAATAATATTAATGGATTAATGTTTATGAAAAAACTACTTGGGTAATAAATATTAGGAAGCAAAGTGAAAATAGGAGGAATAAAAATGGCATCAGAAAAAATGTTAAAAGCTTTAAATGATCAATTTAATTTTGAGTTACTATCAGGGTATTACTATATGGCTATGGCTTCATATTGTTCAGCTGAAGATATGGAAGGAATGTCTCATTTTTTACACGAACAATCAAAAGAAGAATATGAACATGCTATGAAATTTTACGAATTTATAAATGATATTGATGGAAGAGTTAAGATGCAAGCTATGGAAGAGCCTAAAAATGACTATAGTTCATTTTTAGAAGTATTTCAAGAGGCACTATCTCATGAAGAGTTAGTTACTTCTAAAATAAATGATCTACTAGATATGGCTATAGAAGAAAAGGACTATCCTACAATGCAGTTCCTACAATGGTTTGTAGAAGAACAAGTAGAAGAAGAAGCTAGTATGAAAGCTATCATATCCAAACTAGAAAGAATAAAAGGAAACTTTAATGGACTTTATCAACTAGATAAACAATTAAGTGCAAGATAAATATAAAAAAATGCTTGAAGACTAGTCTTCAAGCATTTTTTATTTGTATGGTTATTTACCTGTTCTACCCATATTTTGTTGTGCCATTTTAACTAAGTTTTTAGTCATATATCCACCAACATAACCATTTTGTCTAGCAGTTAAGTTACCTTTATCTATTGATTCATAATTTTGTAACCCTAATTCATTTGCGATCTCAAGTTTCATTTGATCAAGAGCTGCCTTTGCCTCTGGAACTACAAGTTTATTACTATTAGTATTATTGTTTTGCATATATATCTCTCCTCCTAAATTTTATTTGTTAATTTTTTTGCTATGGTAGTATTATGTGTAAAGAAATTTAAAATAATCATGCAAATAAAGGAATTTATAGAAAATTATAACTCTCATGATTTTAAGCCTTTAAAAAATAAATTATTATCTTTAATAATAAAAG
>NZ_JBQDAA010000036.1:4764-15214 GCF_052089545.1 Tissierella sp.
TAGTCTACAATAATATAGTTTGTTTGTATGAAAATACACCATATAGTATAATGGAGTTTATCAAAATTTAAAGAGGGTGAAATTTATTGAAAGAACTTTTAAGTATATTTGGAATATTTTTTCGTATGGGAGCTTTTACCTTCGGTGGTGGATATGCTATGCTTCCAATAATTCAAGAGGAAATAGTCAATAAAAGAAATTGGGCAAGAGATGATGAAATTATAGATTATTATGCTATAGGACAATGTACACCTGGGATTATAGCTGTAAATACTGCAACCTTTATAGGATATAAAAAAAAGGGAATAGTAGGTGCTATAGCTGCAACCTTAGGTCTTGTATCTCCTTCATTAATTATTATAAGTATAATTGCAAAGTTTTTTAAAGAATTTCAAGATTATCAAATGGTAAAATACGCATTTAATGGAATTCAAATAGTAGTTGTTGCTCTTATTACAGTAGCTGTCATAAATATGTTCAAGCAGTCAGTTGTAGATAACTATGGGAAAATACTTTTTTTAATAGCTTTTATAGTTATAGGCTTTTTAAAGTTATCGCCTATTATAATTGTAGTTTTATCTGCTGCGGCAGGGATATTAAAATTTAGAAACATTGAAATAAAGGAGTAAAAATAGATGATATATTTTAAGCTTTTTTTTGTCTTTTTTAAGATAGGACTTTTTTCTGTAGGAGGAGGTCTTGCTACTCTTCCATTTCTTCAAGAGCTAGTTTCAAAATATGGATGGATTACATCAGATGAACTTATAAATATGATAGCTATATCTGAATCTACTCCAGGAGCTATTGGAATAAATGCAGCTACATTTGTAGGGAACAGTGCAGCAGGAGTTTTAGGGGGTATTATTGCAACCATTGGACTGGTGGTACCTTCTTTGATTATTATAATTATAATAGCTCACTATTTTGCTAAATTTAGTGAAAGACATATTGTAAAATCGGCCTTCTATGGTATAAGACCAGCAGTAGCTGGACTTATAGGCGCCGCAGGCTTTGAAGTAGCAAAAATTACTTTATTCAATATAGATAAATACTATAATACGAAGAATCTATTGGATTTTTTCCAGATTAAAGGTATAATGTTATATGTAGTAATGTTATTTTTAATTTATAAATATAAGAAGCATCCTATTGTTTATATAATAGGAGCAGCTTTGATAGGCGTGATATTTAGATTTTAATCATAACATTGTTTTAGTGGTAATTAGATAATACTATTTACTAAATACTATTATCTATAAAAAATATAAGGGGGATTTCATAAATGAATGCAATGACACAAGCTAATTTAAGATCTGCTTTTGGTGGAGAAAGTATGGCACATATGAGGTATAGAATATGGGGAGAAAAAGCTGAAAAAGAAGGTTTTTCAACAGTTGCTAGATTATTTATGTGTACATCAGATGCTGAGCAAGTACATGCTACACTTCATTTTACTGCTTTAAAAGATATTGGAGGAGATTTTCCAGTAACTTCAATGGCAGGATTTGGTTTAACTAATACTTCTGAAAATCTGCAAGGTGCAATTGATGGGGAACTATTTGAAGTAACTCAAATGTACCCAGCATATATAGCTACAGCTGAGATGCAAGAAGAAAAAGCTGCTGTAAGAGCAATGAAATATGCTGTAGAAGCAGAGCAAGTACATGCAGATTTATTTACACTTGCTAAAGAAGCTGTAGATGCAGGAAAAGATTTAGAGGCTAAAGAAATGCATCTATGTCCAGTTTGTGGATATATATCCTTAACAGGGGAAGAAGAAATTTGTCCAATTTGTAGTGTTAAAAGAGAATTATTTATAGAATATTAAAAAAAAGAACGCGGATGCGTTCTTTTTTTTATGAAAACACTTTCCTAGAGTTTTTTGATTGGAAAATTAAGACTTATGCTATAATAGATAAAATATTTACTATAATATAAAGCTTATATCTACATGTAAATATCAGATTAAAATATATTATAAATGGAATTGTAGGAGGTATTTTAATGTATAGAGATGAAATATTACTAGAAAATACAACTGGATTAAATGCAAGACCTGCGTCAATCTTTGTAAAAGAATCTGCGAAATATATAAGTAATATAAATTTAATAAAAGATAAACAAAGATATAACGCGAAAAGTATTATGGGTGTTTTAAGTATGGGAGCTTTAAAAGGAGATATTTTAGCCATTGAAGCTGAAGGTGAAGATGCAAAAGAAGCAGTAACTGTCCTTATAGAACTTTTAAAAGATATGAGAAATTAGGAGATAAAAATGAAAAAGTTAGGAACCTCTCCTGGTATAGGTATAGGAAAGGTATTTTTATATAAAACAAATAAGGTTGAAATTTACAAGGAAAATATTGAGGATTTCAACTTGGAAATAGATAAGTTTGTTAGATCTCTTCAAAAGGCTAAAGATGAGATAGATAAATTATACAATACTACAAAAAAAGAGATAGGAACAAAAGAAGCAGAAATATTTATGGCGCATAGGATGATCTTGGAAGACCCTGAATTTATAATGGAAGTAAAGAAACAAATAAAAAATAATAAGATAAATGCAGAATGGGCTGTAAAAGAAACAGCAAATAAATTTATAAATTTGTTCAAAGATATTGAAGTTGAATATTTACAAGCTAGAACTAGTGATATAAAAGATGTAAGAGATAGAATTTTAAGAATTCTTTTAAATGGTGAAAACATAGATTTATTATCAATGAATGAGGATTCTATCATAATAGCAGAAGATTTAACGCCTTCAGATACAGCAGCGATGAATAAAAATAAGGTAGTAGGATTTGTTACAGAATTAGGGGGTCGAACTTCACACACTTCTATAATAGCTAGAAGTTTAGAAATACCTGCTATTGCAGGTAAAAAAGATATAACTAAAATGGTTGAACATGGAGACTATATTGTTATTGATGGTAATAATGGACATGTTTTAGTAAATCCTACAAAAGAGGAATTAATTTTTTATAAGAATAAACTTGAGGAAGAAAATAATTTAAAAAATAAATTAAAAAAAATGATAGATAAGAAAACTATATCAAAAGACAATTACAAGGTAGAATTATTAGGAAATGTATCTATTTCTTCTGATGTAGATAATATTTTAGATAAAGATGGAGAGGGAGTAGGTCTCCTTAGAAGTGAGTTTTTGTATATGAATAGGGTGAATAATCCCACTGAAGAGGAACAGTTTGAAGTTTATAAAAAAATAGCTATTAAATTAAAAAATAAAACTTTAACTATAAGGACACTAGATGTAGGAGGGGACAAGTTAATACCTCATTTAAATCTGCCTAAAGAAATAAACCCATACTTAGGTTATAGGGCTATAAGAGTGGGGCTTGACAAACCTGACATATTAAAAACTCAGCTTAAAGCAATTTATAGGGCGAGTTATTATGGAAATATAAATATACTTTTTCCTATGATATCTAGTGTAGAAGAATTAAGAAAAACTAAAGAAATAACAAAGGAAGTAAAAAAAGAATTAAAAAGAAAAAACATACCATTTTCTGAGAAGGTAAAACTAGGGATAATGGTAGAAGTACCAGCTGTGGCAGTTCATGCTAGAGCATTTGCAAAAGAAATAGATTTTTTTAGTATAGGTACAAATGACCTTATACAATATACTATTGCTGTAGATAGGGGAAATCAAAAGATAGCAAATCTATATAATCAGTATCATCCTGCAGTTTTAAGACTCATAAAAATGACTATAGATGCAGCACATATAGAAGGAATAAAAGTAGGTATGTGTGGTGAGGTTGCGGGAGATGAAAAACTTATTCCTCTTCTTTTAGGCATGGGCTTAGACGAATTTAGCATGAACTCAGGATCTATCTTAAAGGCTAGATATCAAATAAGAAATACATCAAAAAAGGAAATGGAGACACATATAGACACTATTATAAATCTTGCAACTGCAAAAGAAGTAGAAAAATATATAGATAAAATAAACTAAAATATTAAGAGGTTTTCTAAAGACAAAAAGCTATAACTTATGGGTTTTTGTCTTTTTTTAAATTACTAAGGATAATTTATTTATTTAAGTGCATAATAATCTAAAAGTTCTAGGAGTTGTTAATATGCACATTAGACTTACAATTATAGCTATAGTACCAGTAATAATAGGATTATTAGCAATTTATCTTACTGATAGGATAGATAAAGAGCCAGCTAAACTATTGTTTTTAACATATATTTTAGGAGCCCTAGTAGTTGTTCCTACTATTGTAGTAGAAGAATTATTGGTCAGAGTAAATATATTTTCTGGTGTATATGGTGCGCTATTTAGTGCATTTATAGTAGCAGGACTTACAGAAGAATATTTTAAAAGATTAGTAGTTTTAAAAGTTCCGTATAGGACTAGATATTTTAATGAAAAGTTGGATGGTATAATATATGGAGTATTTGCAGCACTTGGATTTGCTACTGTGGAAAACATAATGTATGTTGCTTTTAGATATACAAATAATCCCTTTATAGGTCTTTATAGAGGGATATTTTCGGTTCCTGCTCATGGAATATTTGGTATAACCATGGGATATTATTTGTCTTTATCTAAATTTAACACTGATAAAGAAGGAAAAAGAAAAAATAAAAGATTATCTTTAATTATGCCAATGATTCTACATGGAATTTTTGACTTTATTCTTATGGCAAATATAGGAGGATTATCTTTATTTTTTGTACCATATGTATTATTTTTATGGTGGTTAAATGAAAGAAAATTAGAGGCATTTATGCTTGAGTCAAAAACTAGCGTATTAAAAAACAAAAGGAAAGATCTATAAAATTTTATTGAAAACTTAGCCTATAAAGTGTAAAATGGGTGTAATAATCGAAAACAAAGCTTTAAAGGAGAAAAAATATGAGTAGACAAAACAGAAGAGCTAAAAGACGTAGAGAAAAAATTATAAGAAGGAGAAGGATAATTCTTCTTATATTTATTTTAATCTTAATACCTATATTATATAAGGGAAGTAGATTTATAATAAATGGTGGTAAAACACTATATAGCAGTATTCAAGGAAAAGGAGATAAGTCTAAGGATGTGCCTCCAAATAAAAAAGATACTCCAGATATAGAAAAACCAGTAGAGCCTGAAATAAAAAGTGCGAAAATTCTATCTGTGGGAGATATAATGTTTCATATGCCCCAAGTAAAAGCATCATATCTTGGAAATGGAAATTATGATTTTAGAGATGATTTTAAATATGTTAAAAAATATATTGATAATGCAGATATATCTATAGCAAATTTTGAAACAGTAACAGCTGGAAATGATAAGAAGTTTTCGGGCTTTCCACAATTTAATAGTCCTAAGGAAACATTATTTGCCTTAAAGGAAACGGGTTTTGATATTATATCTACTGCAAACAACCATTCTTTAGACCAGGGCAAAGAAGGAGTTATAAATACTATAAAATATGCCAAAGAATATAGATTGAAAAATGTAGGTACATATGAAAAGCCACAGACAGAATATTTAATCCAAGAGAAAAATGGTATAAAATTAGGATTTTTAGCTTATACATATGGATTAAATGGCTTGGATTTTTATTTAAGTGAAGAAGAGCTTGGATATATGATAAATTTAATAGATGAAGAAAAGATAAAATCTGATATAGAAAGTATAAAAGAAGAAGTAGATCTAGTTGTAGCATCTGTTCACTGGGGAAATGAATATGAAAGAGAACCCAATGATAGTCAAATTGATTTAGGTCATAAAATGGTAGAGTGGGGTGCTAATATAGTTCTTGGAAGCCATCCACATGTACTGCAAAGATCTGAAATTATTAAAAAGGATGGAAAAGATAACTTTATAATCTATTCACAGGGAAATTTCTTTTCAAATCAAAGAGGAGACACTATGGGGAACACATTTACTGAAGATGGTGTTATGGTAGAGATAGATATAGAGAAAGATATAACAAATGACAAGACATTTATTAAAAACATCGAATTTTTGCCTACTTGGATAGATAAATACAATAAAGATGGAAAAGATGTATATAGAATATTACCTACTAAAGACGCATTAGATAATAGTATAGAAGTGAAATTAAGTGATAGTGTTAAAAATAGGATTAATAAATCACAATCGGATAGTATGGAAACATTAAATTATGAATAAGTAGCAAATAAAACAATATTTAAAGGAATATTGTTTTATTTATATCAAATTTCATATATAATGAAATATAAGTATATAAAATATTTTTAAAGGCGTGATGTTATTGGAATATTTGATTAATCTTTTTTCAAATATAAGAATGAGAGATGTAATAGATATAATATTTGTAGCTATTATCTTTTATAAACTATTTACCCTTATAAAAGAAACTAGGGCCGAACAACTTATAAAAGGAATAGTATTTTTATTAGTTCTTACAAAGATAAGTGAATGGATGCAACTTTTCACTATAAACTGGATACTAAGTAATGCTATGACACTTGGAACTATAGCCATTTTAGTAGTATTTCAACCAGAACTTAGACGTGGGTTAGAATATTTGGGTAGAAATAGTCCCTTTAAAAAGTCATTAATTGAAATGCGTGGAGAAAGTATAACAGGAGTTGTAGAGGAAATAGTAGAAGCTGTAGCCTCTTTATCTCGTCAAAAAATTGGTGCTCTTATAGTTATGGAAAAAGAGACTGGATTAAATGAAGTTGCAGATACTGGAACTACAATAGATGGATTTGTATCTAGTAACCTATTGATAAATATATTTATACCAAATACACCTCTTCATGATGGAGCTGTAATAATTAAAGAGGATAAAATAAAGGCGGCAGCATGTTTTCTGCCTTTGACTGAAAACAATACCTTAAGCAAAGAGTTGGGAACAAGACATAGGGCAGCTCTTGGAATTTCTGAAAAATCAGATAGTATATCAATCGTAGTATCTGAAGAAACGGGCGGAATATCTACAGCAGAAAATGGAGAAATATCTAGATATATAGATATACAGACACTTAGAAAAATATTATTAGATATGTATAGACCTGATACAGATAGTATGAGTTTTTTAAATAGATGGAGGGGTAAAGATGAGCAAACTGAAAAATAATTGGACTGCAAAAGTTTTTGCCCTTGTAATTTCAATCTTTTTATGGTCTTATGTTATGAGCGAAGTAAATCCAGTACTTACAACACCTTATTCAGATGTAAATGTTAGGCTCAATAATATTGAATCTTTAGATAGGCAAGGACTCGTTGTTATGGATCCAGAAACTGCTAGTGTAGATGTTAGGGTTTCAGGACCAAAATCTGATATGGATAATATTACATCAGCAAATATATTAGCAGAAGTTGATTTGACAGGATATTCAGAGGGAGAAATGAAAATCCCAGTAAGAGTTAGGTTGCAAAATACCCCATACAATGTAGAAATAGTAAACTGGGAACCAAAAGAAATTTTATTTAAAATTGATAAGATTATATCTAAAGAAATAAGTGTTAATATTGAAACTGTAGGAGAAGTTACAGAAGGACATATCTTAGAAGATATAAATAAAAAGCCACAAAACTTAATTATAAGAGGGTCTAGAACTTGGGTAAATGAGGTATCGGAAGCGAGAGCAGTAGTAGACTTAACCAACAGAACTAGTTCTACAAATATGAGCGTTCCAGTTCAACTTTTAAATGATAAAGGTGGAGAAGTAAGAGGTATAGAAAAAGACCCTGGAATTATAGATGTGTCTATTGATATTTCTAAAACTAAAACACTTCCAATAGAGCTTGAAACATCAAATGAACTTCCTGAAAACATAAATATAAAAGAAATAAACATATATCCTAAAAGTGTAAAAGTTAAGGGTGGAGACGAAATTGAGGATTTAAAGAAGATAAAAACGAAAGCTATAGATATAAATGATTTAATAGGACAATCCTCTATGGAGGTAGAACTTGCTCTTCCAGATGGAATAAAACTTGTAGATTCTAAACAAAAGATTAGTATAGGCTATAGTGTAGAGGAGACTATAGATAAAGAATATATATTTTCATCAGATGAAATAAGCATAAGAAACTTGGATGAAAAATATACGGTTAAAGAGGAATCTATACCATCAGAGGTGAGGATCTCTTTAAATGGCGTTAAATCAATACTTGATAATATCTCAAATGAAAACATTCAACTATATATAGATTTAAAGGATGCAGATTTAGGAAAAAATGAAATAGAAATAAGGATGGAAGACATACAAGGCTTATCTTTAGATTTTATTGATCCATCAAATACAGAAATAGAAATTGAAGATGTTCAAGATGAAGAAGTAGAAGATGAGGATGAATAGTATGATGATTTCTTTATTTACCATATAAAAGCTTAAACTTTAAAAGTAGCTTTAGTGATTAAATATTGTAAATAGGGTAATAAATATATGAAACAAAAAAATAAAAGAGGTGTAATAATGGCTAAGAATTTTGAAGATTTAATGAAACTAGCAAAGGCGAGATCTCCTAAAAAAGTATCAGTTGCACAAGCAGGAGATGAAGATGTATTACTTTCAATCAAGATGGCTGTAGAGGAAGGTGTTGTAAGCCCCATATTAGTAGGAAATAAGGAAGAAATAGAAACAATTGCCAAGGAAATAGACCTTGATCTTACAGATATAGAAATAATAGATGAAAAAGATAAAGTACTTGCTACAAGAAAAGCTACAGAACTTGTAAGTACAGGAAAAGCAAGTGTTTTAATGAAGGGTCTTATAGATACTTCTATAATAATGAAACAAGTATTAGACAAAGAAATAGGACTTAGAACAGATAAACTTATAAGTCATGTAGCTATATTTGACATAGACTCATATCATAAGATTTTCTGTGTAACAGATGCGGCCATGAATATAGCTCCAACTTTAGAGCAAAAGAAAGGTATTATAGAAAATGCAGTAGATCTTTTAGAATCACTAAATATCAAAAATCCTAAAGTAGCAGCTCTTGCAGCAAAAGAAAAAGTATCACCTAAAATGGAAGCAACTGTTCATGCTAAGGAACTTGCTGACATGAACAAAAATGGAGATATAAAAAATTGTATAGTTGATGGACCATTTGCTCTTGACAATGCAGTTAGTAAAGAATCAGCAAAAATTAAAGGCATTGAAAGTGAAGTAGCAGGCGATGCAGATATACTACTTGCTCCAGATATAGAAGCAGGAAATGTACTATATAAATCATTGACATTTTTAGGCGGTGCAAAATCAGCTGGAATAATAATAGGAGCAAAAGCACCTATTATATTAACATCACGTGCAGATGATGAGGAAGCTAAACTTCATTCTATAGTTCTTGCAACGTTAATGGTAGATTAAAACTTTATAAGAAAAATGACAGAGGAAAAATATGAAAAAAATCCTTGCTATAAATCCTGGTTCCACTTCTACTAAAATAGGTGTTTTTGAAGAAGATAATTTGATGTTCGAAGAAACAATAAGGCATAATGTGGAAAAGATACAAAGTTTTGATAAGATATATGATCAGTATAATTTTAGAAAAGAATTAATCTTAAAATCTTTAGAGATTCATAATATAAATTTAAAAGAAATATATGCTGTAGTAGCTAGAGGAGGTCTTTTAAAACCTATTAAAGGTGGAACTTATTCTGTAAATCAGGATATGTTAAAGGACTTAAGAAAAGGCGTATCAGGACAGCACGCTTCTAATTTAGGAGGACCTTTAGCTTATGAATTAGCATCTATTGGAAAAGTCAACTCATATATAGTTGACCCAATAGTTGTAGATGAATTAGATGATATAGCTAGGATTTCAGGTCTTTATGGAATAGAAAGACAGAGTATATTTCATGCCTTAAATCAAAAGGCTCAAGCCAGAAGATATGCAAAACTTAAAAATAAAAAACATGAAGAGTTAAATTTAATAGTAGCACATCTAGGTGGAGGTATATCTATAGGTATTCACAAAGATGGGAAAGTAATAGATGTAGCAAATGCGTTAGATGGAGAAGGACCTTTTTCTCCAGAAAGATCTGGAAGCTTACCAGTAGGAGATTTGGTTGAAATGTGTTTTTCGGGCAAATACTCTAAAGGTGAAATCAAAAAGATGATAAAAGGTAGGGGTGGAATCTTTTCTTATCTCAAAACAACAGATGCTAGAAAAGTTGTAAAAAAAATAGAAGCTGGAGATGACTATGCTGAGCTTATTTATAAAGCTATGGCATATCAAGTTTCTAAAGAAATAGGAGCATTATCTACTGTAGTAAATGGGAAAATAGATGCTATAATACTTACTGGTGGTATAGCACATGATGATCTTTTTATTTCCTATATTAAAGAAAGAGTAAGTTTTTTAGCGGAAGTAGTAGTTTTTCCTGGGGAAGAAGAACTTATGGCTCTAAATCAAGGAGTATTGAGAGTGTTAAGAGGAGAGGAAAAACTTAAAGAATATAAATAAGTTAACAGTTAAAAGATAA
>NZ_JBQDAA010000037.1:0-14197 GCF_052089545.1 Tissierella sp.
AATTTATTAAAGGAATGATAAAACTACAATAAAGTCGCCTAGGCGACTTTATTGTAGTTTTATCATTTTAGTTTAAAATCTAAAATATTTGATAAGTCTGATATTTTACCATCAAATGGGAAATATAATGGTTTGTTTTCTTGCCCAAAAATTATAAAAAATGCTGGATCCTTTTGTGGCACTATAAGATATACTTCTTTTACACTTTTATTTAGCCATTTGTTTTTTACTTCAATAGAAGGATTAAGTGGGAAACGAATAGCATAACCATCGTCTTTTATGGGATTAACTTTTTTATAAGTTTCATCTATTCCATTTATCCAACTTTTAACCATACTATTTATTTCTTCATTTGACTCTACAACTTTTACTACCTTTTCTTTGTCAGGATCAAATATCTCAATCTTTTTTTCTTCTTGGGCTTGAATAAATTGAGGATGAAGAAATATGACAATTAACCCTAATATAAATAAAGTCTTTTTAATCATAATATATCACCTCATAATTATTATTACATGAAATTTTTTTAAAATACTTGAAATAGATTATTAGATAATACTTATATTTGAATAAAAAGAATTATATGTAAAAATAATTTTAAATAAAAAATAAAAGAGGTTAAGATGTTGTAGAATAAAAATACCTTTTAAAATATTATTAATAATATTTTAAAAGGTATTTTTTAGTCATTAATTATCATTTTAATCATTTTTACTTTTCAATATTAATTATAGTTCTTCCACTATGTTTTCCTTCAAGCATTTGATCTATTTTTTCACTTACTTCCTCCAAAGATACTTCTTCTACATTTTCATCTAAATTATCTATCTTCCAGTCGCTAGCTAAGTGATTCCAAATTTGGATTCTAGTTTCCATATCAGTCTGGACAGAGTCAACCCCAAGAAGAGACACCCCTCTTAAGATAAAAGGATAAATTGACGTATCAAGATCTCCTGACGATACATTACCGCAACATGTTACACTTCCGCCGTATTTAGTAGATTTAATAGCATTAGATAGGATATCTCCACCTACTGTATCTATTACTCCAGCCCATGATCCTTTTAAGAGGGCTCTATTAGAAGAATTCTCTAACTCACTTCTACCTATAACATCTTTTGCACCAATTTTAACTAACATATCTTTCTTACTTGCTTTACCACTAGCAGCAATAACATCGTAATTTAACTTATTTAAAATAGAAATTGCAGTAGATCCAACACCGCCTGTTGCACCTGTAACTAAAATTTCACCATCTTCTGGTTTTACTCCAGCATTTATTAGTCTATAGACTGAAAGTGCAGCAGTAAATCCAGCAGTACCATATATCATACTTTCCTTTAAAGTTAAACCCTCAGGAAGCTTAACAACCCAGCCCTTAGGAACTCTAATATACTCTCCATAGCCTCCCCATGTATTCATACCAAGGTCGTACCCTGTTACAATCACCTTATCACCAGCTTGAAACTTATCGCTAGAGCTTTCTACTACAAGTCCAGCTGCATCTATTCCTGGAGTATGAGGATAGTTTCTAGTTACTCCTTTATTTCCTATAGAAGATAAAGCGTCCTTATAATTTAATGAGGAATATTTAACATTTATAAGTATATCTCCTTCTGGTAAATCTTTTATCTCTTTATCAACAATATTTCTTTCATATTTCTTTTCTGCTGTTTCTGTTATTAGCATAGCCTTAAACTTATTATTCATATATAAAAACTCCTTTTTATAATAGTCTAATACAAGGTTAATGATATCAGAAGTAAATTTTTTTGTAAAATAAGCTCCCTTTTAATCCTTATAATTAGGATGTACTACATTTAAGTATTCATCAAGGGTTAAACCACTATCTTTAACCTTTTTAGCCAAATCTACTCCTACATATCTAAAATGCCAAGGTTCATAATCATATCCTGTTACCCCTTCTTTCTTCTTAGGATAGCTTAGTATAAGTCCATATTTATAAGAATTTTTAGCCATCCAAATACCTTCTTTCATCTGTCCAAGTTTTTTGGAAGTATAATATTTTGGATTTTTCCCTCCTATATCAAAGGTAAGCCCTGTTTGGTGTTCTGAATATCCTGGTCTGGCTGAGTAAGTATCTGCTTTTTCTTTTCCATCTTCTCTAACATACCGATTATAAAGATTTACTTGGTACTTATATGTACGAAAATCTGAAAATACATTTAAAGTGATACCCTCTTTTTTAGCATCCTTTTTCATACGCTTTACTGCATTTAAGGCCTCGGGATTTACTCCTGGGTTAAAGTTACTAGAAAGAGGATACCCCTTATTTACAATAAGGGTATCATTAACCTTATATCCACTTCCTCTTTTAATATACTTAGATGACATATAGCCTGTCCTATTTTTGTATTTAACTTTATACCAGTATCCTTCATTTGATATAAGATCTAAATGAGTTCCTTTTGGAATAGTAAGTAAAATCTTAGAATTAATTGATGTTTCTTTTCTTAAATTAAGATTGTTGGTTATAAAGTAAATATATTCTTTTTTTGCATCACCTACTTCGTCTTCTTCTTTAGTTCCAATTAAAACTATTTTATCTACTGGATTTTCAACTATTTTATTACTTATATTTCTTCTTTCTATCTCTTGTCCATTTTTAGATATTACCCTATCGGTGATAGTTCTAACACCATCTTTTCCTTCTCTTTTTATTTTTGTGACTCCCTTTTTTAGTGTACTATCATTTTTATTTATAGTTTTAAATGGAATATTTGAATCAGTTTTTTCTTCTTTTATGTCATATCCATCTAAAATATATTCAAGATCCTTTTTTACTACCTTATTAATAGAGTTTTCTCCACCTAGTATGTATGTTTTCTCTGTACCGTTTTTCATATAATCTAGGGTAGACAGACTGATATTATTATCTGATGATAAGAGTATAGATGCATCATTTTTAGCTGCAAAATAGCCTCCAACTACAGCATCAGCATATTTAAAGCCATTGGTTAAAACTATATTTTCAGGGTTTAGATTAAATTCTTTTGATATAGCTATGGCTGTTAATTCTCTATCATCACCAGAAATTCTTTTAGTTTCTATTCCAAGGTTTTTTAGCTTGTTTTCAACATTCTTTGTTATTGCAACATTACCACCTATTATATTGACCTTTTTTACTCCCATATCTTTTATTGCATCTAATGTAGAGTTTGGAATACTATTTTTAGATGTTAAAAGTAGTGGTTTTTCATTTTGTGCTGAAACAGGACCTATAGCTAGTGCATCAGCATAATTTCCAATTCCCAATGCTAAAAATATTTCATCGATGCTTTCATTAGTAGTTTTTTTAGCAATAAGTGCTGCTGTTTCAAACCTATCTTGACCACTAATTCTTATAGGTTCGTAATCTGTGAACTCATTTTCAAGTTCACTTGGAAAGGCTTTTTTTCCTCCCAGTATGTATACTTGTTTTACATTTAAGTTTATGAGCATACTTTTTGTTTCTGATATATTCCTAGGGTTTACAAATACAATCGGGGCATCTTTAACTTTAGCAAGAATAGAACCAGTGAGTGCATCAACCTCTCCATTGTATCCAACTAAGATAACATTTTCAGTTTCATGGTAAGCATCCTTGGCTATCTCTATCGATGTATGAACCCTAGATGGACCAGATAAACGTTCTATTTTAATGGGTCTTTTTTCTTCTGCATGTATTGCATGTGGAAATAAAATAAGAAGCATTAAAAATGCAGAAATTATTTTTAAATTGTTTTTCATAAAATCCTCCTAATATTTGAACTTATACATCTTCTATAATTAAATTATCATATTTACTAAATTTATTATATAACAAACTTCATGTTTTTCAATTTATATAAGATTATATCACTTTAAAATCTTTTAATTAAGAGTTTAAAGTGATATAATCTTATCAAATATAAAGGGTAATAAAATGAAAATATAAAGAGAGAAGGTGTATTATGAGTTTTTCATTTAACAATATTTTCAAAAAGATAGTTGGGGAAGAAATATCAAAGTCTAAATTAGAATTACAAAATGAGTTAGATAATTTAAAAGAAAATATGTTTCATGGACAAAAGATGGTAGGAGTTGGAAGCTGGACATATTTCTTGGAGGAAGATGAGATCTTTTACTCTGAAGAGATCTATAATATATTTGAGTGTAATTCTGATGAGTTGAAAAAAGAATTTGAAAACTTTAATAGATATTTTCATCCTGATGATAGATTAGAAATATTAAAAAATATAAATGCACTTTTTGATGGGAAAAACTATGATTTAAAATATAGAATCATTACAAAGCTTGGGTCTTTAAAGTTTATACATGAGAAAACTGAAATAATTTATGATGAAAATCATAAAGCTATAAAGATTATTGGTGTAGTTGAAGATATAACTAATAGCAAAATCATTGAAGATGATTCAAAATTAGTTAATGATAATATAGATAGTAGCAAAAGTATAGAAGGTTTTGGAATTTGGAAATATGACGTAATTAAAAAGGAATACTCTTGGTCAGAAGAGGTTTATAAAATACATGGTATAACTCCTATGGAATTTAAAAATGATCACAGAAACTTTATAAAGCTGCTACATCCAGATGATAAAACTAAAATGGAAAAAATATTTGAAAAAGCTTTAAATGGTAAATCACTTAAAACTGAATATAGGATCTTTAAAAATGATGGATCAGTAAAGCATATCATAACTGATATTGAACCGCACTTTGATAAAGATGGCAAAGTTATATCGCTATTAGGAAGTGTAAGAGATGTAACAAGAAGAAGGGAACTTAAGAAAAAAATAGATGAAAAAGAAAAAGAAATAAAAAGAATGGAAGTAAGATTTGAAAATATCATAAAAGAATCGAATGATGGGTTTGAGATTGTAGATATGGAAGGAATAATAAGATATTCAAGTGGATCAGTAGAAAGGATAACTGGTTATTGTCCACAGGAAATGATTAATACTTCTATATATAAACTTTTTGAAGGTAAAGCTTTAAGGATTATAAAAGATATGTTAAAGCATGTAGCAGAAAAGCCTGATAAAAATGTAGAAAGCAATGTGGTTTTTAAGACCAAAAAGGGAGAAAAAATATATTTAGAAATTTATATGACAAATTTAATATATGAGCCCTCTATAAGAGGTATTGTGGTAAATTTTAGGGATATAAGTGAAAAAATAGAAACTCAAAAGCAAATGATTCATGATGCTCACTATGATAAACTTACAGACTTACAAAATAGAGATTATTTTTTTGAAAGATTAGATAGGATTGAAGAAAAGGCAAGGAAAGGCAATCAGAAATATGCACTTTTAATGATGGAGATTCGTGGATATAAACATATAAATTATTCATTAAATCATAGTGTTGCAGATAGACTTATAGTGAAAATAGTAGATAGACTTAAAACTATATTTAAAGATAAAGATTGTATAAGCAGGTACTCTGAAGATAGTTTTTGTATAATATCTAAGGAAGGTAAATCTGAAAAGGATTATAAAGATTTAGGTAAAAGAATAATCGAACTATTTTCACAACCATTTCAAATAGACTCTTATGAGTTAATAATAACTGTAAATATAGGGATATGTATTTTTCCAAAAGCAAAAGAAGATAATTTACCTTTAAAAAATAGCGTTAAGATTGCTTTGATTAGAGCTAAAAAAAAGGGAAAGAATATTTATAAGCTTTATTCTGAAGAACTTAATATAAAATATCTTAAGGAGCTTACACTAAGAAACGATTTAGCTAAAGCTATTGATAAAGGACAACTGGAGGTGTACTATCAGCCAGTTATAAAGCTAAAGACAAATGAAATAATAGGAGCAGAGGCTTTAATCAGGTGGAATCATCCTGAATGGGGATTAGTTCCTCCTGGAGAATTTATTAGAATAGCTGAAGAAACAGAGCTTATTATAAACATTGGTAAATGGGTGCTGAAAGAAGTTTGTAAGAGTTATAAAAAATGGATTGACAAAGGCTTATCAAATATGAAAATAGGTGTTAATTTTTCTCCTATCCAATTTTTTGAAATGAATTTTGTGGATAATATAAAAGCTATAATAGAAGGTTTTAAACTAAATCCTGATTTTTTAATGGTAGAGATAACTGAAAGTGTCCTTCTTAAAAACAAGAAAAAGGTTCTTAGAGATATAAAAGCCTTACAAGATATGGGAATTGAAATAGCGCTTGATGATTTTGGAACAGGTTTTTCTTCCTTATCTTATTTAAGTTCTTTAAATATAGATGTATTAAAGATAGATAAATCTTTTATAGATGGACTTCCTTTAAATATAACTAATAGTTCAATTACAAGGGCTACTATAAAACTAGCTAAAGAACTTAAAATAAAGGTAGTGGCTGAAGGAATAGAAAACTGGGATCAACTATCTTATCTAAGAACTTTAAACTGTAAAATGGGACAAGGTTATATATACAGCAAAGCTCAACCTTTAGAAAAGTTTGAAGAATTTCTTCATAAAAAGAAATGTAAGCCTCTAGCATATTCAAAATTTACTAGGCCTGAAAAAGATAGACGTAAATTTTTTAGAATAGATTTCTTTAGTTTTTTAGAATCAAATTTAACAATTTTAAAAATAGGCGGGAAAACTTTGGATGTGGGTAATACAAAGGTACTAATTAAAAATATAGGTCCTGGAGGATTATGCTTTATTTCTAATGTTAGATTTCCTATTGAAGCTGATATCATCCTTGAATTTATGATGAATTTAATAGATCAGGAAATAAAGGTATCAGGAAATCCTGTTTGGAAGGAAAAGATTGAAGGGGGACTATATGAGCATGGAGTAGAATTTAGAGTAGATGAAAATGAACGAGAATCTTTAATTAAAATATTAAACGAGCTACAAATCAAGATGCGAAATGATATTTTATTTGACCAAGGAGACTTTATTTCAGATTCTCATATTAAATATTTTAAATAAAAGAAGTGTCAAAATACTTTTAAAAGTATTTTGACACTTTTTTTATTTCATTACCTTTTTTACCAGCTTCAATTTTCTTGATGAATAGGGAGGATATTTTATACCTTCGCCAATATTTAATGTACGTTTATATATACTCTTTTCATTTGTGAATTCAAAAAATGTATATTTTGAATGATATTTTCCTATTCCACTATTTCCAACTCCACCAAAGGGAAGATTAGGATTTACTATATGGCTTATGGTACTATTTATACAACCACCACCAAACTCTATTTTGTCTAATATAAAGTTTATTATTGATTTATTTTTTGTAAAAAGATAAAGGGCTAATGGGTATCTATTCCTTCTTATTATAGCTAGACATTCTTCTATATCCCTATATACAATGATTGGAAGGACTGGACCAAAGATTTCTTCTTTCATTATTTTGTCTTCCATATTTATACTTCGGATAAGAGTTGGCTCTATAAATAAACGCTCCCGGTTATAGTTTCCACCTTCTATTATTTTTCCATCATTTAAAAGAGATATAACCCTATCAAAGCTATTTTCATCTATCATTTTTCCAAGACTTTCATATCTAGCTTCGTCATCTCCATAAAATTTATTTATATAGTATATAATTTGTTCGGTAAGTTCATCTACAATGGCTTCATGAACAAGTAAATAGTCTGGGGCTATGCAAGTTTGACCTAGATTTAAAAATTTACCCCAAGTAATACTTTTAGCAGCATTTTTTATACTGGCATCTTTATGAACAATAGTGGGACTTTTACCTCCTAATTCAAGTGTAAGAGGTGTTAGATGTTTAGAGGCCCTTTTATATATTTTTTTTCCTATATTTACGCTGCCTGTAAAGAAGATATGATCTAATGGATAATCATCTATAAGATTATTTATGACTTTATTTTCCACCTCTATAAACTCTATATATTCTTTTATGAAACATTCTTCGATTATTTCTTTAATTATCTTGTTTATATTCTTTGCTTTTTTTGAAGTCTTAAGTATGATACAATTGCCAGCAGCTATAGCTCCTATAAGTGGGGAAATTGTTAGTTGAAATGGATAGTTCCAGGGACTTATAATTAAAACAACTCCCTTTGGCATTCTTTTAATAAAACTCTTTGCGGGATGGAGATATATGGGGGTTTGAACATTTATTTCACTCATCCAAGTTTTTAAATTTTCTATAGCTGTATTAATCTCTTCATAAACTATTCCTATTTCTGCTGTATATGCTTCAAATTTAGGCTTGTTTAGATCAAGTTTTAATGCTTCTATAATAGACTCTTCTCTTTGTTTTATAGATTTTTTCAACCTTTTTAAGCTATCTAGCCTAAAATTATAGTGATGTGTATTTCCTTTATCAAAAAATATTCTTTTAGAATTATAAACTTCATCTATCAAAACAATCACCTCTTATGGTTAATTATACTCTATTTTAGAGATTTAAATCTTTAAAATAGAGTATAATTAAATATCTATAAAAAATATCATTTAAGTATAAGATGACCTCCAAAAGTTAGATTAAAAATCTAAGCAGTGGAGGTTGGTTTTAATTTGAAAGTATCATATGACATAATCTACATATATTTTTAACATGTCATATGTTTTGCTCTTTTTTGTTTGTACATTAAGTTATCTATTCGACTTACAAAATCTTCAGAAGTTAAATAATTATCTGAATGAAAAGCATCATAGCCTATGCTAAGGTTTATTTTATAAGGTGTTATCTCTTTGTCGTTAAATTCCTTAATATTATCTTTTAAACGTTTCACTATATTTTTTATTTCATGGGGATCTTTTAAACTTAAAATTATTAAAAATTCATCTCCGCCATATCTTGCTAGAAAATCTTCTTTTCTAAAATTATGTTTTAATATGTTTGCCACATGTATAAGGGCCTTGTCTCCTTATTTATGACCAAATGTATCATTTATATATTTAAAGTCATCTAAATCGATCATAATTCCACCTATAATATTAGTCTTATTTTTATATAAAGTACTATCCAAGTACATATTTAATTTTCTACGATTATAAAGCCCTGTTAAGACATCTAAGGAGAGCTGTTTGTTTTGTATATTCATATAGATTATAAATATAGATAGGGTTAAGTTTATCCAGGTAAGATTTATTCCATAAAAGATTGTCTGAGCAATGCTTCCAATAAGTGGAGGTACTATAAAGATTAATAGTGAATAGTAATCCTTTTTATATAAATTTTCTTTATTTTTCAATATATTCACAAATGTATAAAGTAAATATAGATATGATATTCCAATTACAATATAAAAATAGGGACCTCTACTATATATGTTTTGCTTGTTAATAGAAAACATAGTTCCATAAAATCTTCCAGGAAATAAATTTAAAAATATAAATAATGTATTTATTATAAGAGGAAAACTTAAAATAGAAAATTTTTTTTGAAGTCTTAGCTTATTTTCATATATCTTATAGTCAACATACATAGCCCAGGTAAAACTAGTTATTGGAGCTAATGAATAAGTTAATATTAAAGAAATAAGATTTATATTTTTCATAAGTTGAGTCGTTTTGCTATTTGCAAATGCTCTTGCCATATCTGCTAAAAGTAAAAAGAGAGTTATTAGAATTAAGTTTAAAAACAACTTTTGATCAAACAAAATGTATCTATAACTTCTTTTAATATTTATAAATATTAAGAGAAGAATTATAAATGCAAATAAGCTTACTTGTATTGTATTTAAAAATTCCAATTATGTCTCCTCCCTTATCAATAGAATTGCATATAAAAAATATAATTATTTAATTATAGTATAAATTATCTAACTGGTCAACGAGTTTTTTTGACAAAATACGACAAAAGATGAAATAAAAAAACCCATCTTAGTTTAAACCAAAATGGGCTTTTCCTAGTCTAAGAAATCTTTAATTCGTTGACTTCTACTAGGGTGTCTAAGTTTTCTAAGAGCTTTTGCTTCTATCTGTCTTATTCTTTCTCGAGTTAAACTAAATATGTTTCCTACTTCTTCCAAGGTCCTAGCCCTACCATCATTTAAGCCAAAGCGTAAGATTAAGACCTCTTGTTCCCTATCAGATAATGTTTCTAATACATCGAGTAAACTTTCTTTAAGCATAACAAGTGAAGTTGCTTGATCAGGTGTCTTCACAAAGTCATCTTCTATAAAATCTCCAAGTTCACTTTCTTCTTCACCGATAGGAGTTTCAAGAGAAACTGGTCTTTCAGCTATCTTTTGGATCTCTCTAACCTTTGTAGGCTCCATATCTAATAATTCTCCTATTTCTTCTGGAGTTGGTTCTCTACCTAAATCTTGTATAAGCTGTCTTTGTACCTTTACTAATTTATTTATTGTCTCAACCATATGAACTGGTACTCTTATAGTTCTAGATTGATCTGCTAATGCTCTTGTAATAGCCTGTCTTATCCACCAAGTTGCATAGGTAGAAAATTTGAAACCTTTAGTATAATCAAACTTGTCTATAGCCTTCATAAGACCTATATTTCCCTCTTGAATAAGATCTAAAAAGGACATGCCTCTTCCCATATGCTTCTTAGCTATACTCACTACAAGCCTAAGGTTTGCTTCGGCAAGTTGACTTTTTGCAACTTCGTCACCTTCTTCTATACGCTTAGCGAGCACTATTTCTTCTTCTTTACTGAGAAGAGGGACTTTCCCGATTTCTTTTAAATACATGGTAACTGGGTCATTCATAGTTTTAGCCACAATCCTATCCCCTTCTTTTTTTTACATATACTTCTATTCTACAATATATTACAAAAAATATCAATTATCTTATTATAACTCCCATAATTTAAGTATACCCATTATTATATTTTCAATATCATAAATAAGTAAAAAAAGCTAACAAAACAGTATAAAATTATAATTCTTTCCTAATCTAGCAATATTTGATAGAATAAATAGGATTGATTTTAATTATACTAAGAAAAAAGGACGGTAAAATAATATGGCAAATGATTTTAAAGAATTAGGTATAAAAGAAGAATTAGTAAACTTACTTTCAAATAATGGAATAAAAGAACCTACACCTATACAAGAGAGATCTATTCCTAAAATAATAAATGGGCAAGATATTATAGGAGAAGCCCAAACAGGTACTGGAAAAACTTTAGCCTTTCTCTTACCTATGATGCAAGGAATAGATATAAAGAAAAACCAAATACAAGGTCTTATCATGGCTCCAACTAGAGAACTTGCTATTCAAATAACTGAAGAGGCTAAAAGATTAAGTGACGCATTTGGTATAAATATACTTGCTGTATATGGCGGTCAAGATGTATTTAAACAGCTTAGAAAGTTAAAAAATGGGGTCCATTTAGTTATAGGTACTCCTGGAAGATTGCTAGATCATATAAGACGAGACAGTATAAATCTAGGTTATGTTAAATACCTTGTACTAGATGAGGCTGATGTCATGCTAAATATGGGCTTTTTAAGTGATATGGAAGATATAATATCTAAAACTACCAAGAGAAGACAAACTATGCTTTTTTCAGCTACAATACCAAAGGGGCTTAGAAATCTAGCTAGAAAATATATGAAGGAGCCAGAAACTATAAGGGTTCAAAAGGAAAAGATAATTTTAGATGAGATAGATCAAATAGTTATAAAGACTACTGATAGGCAAAAAGAGGAAGCACTTATAGATATAATAAGAGAGCAAAACCCATTTATGGCTATTATATTTTGTAGAACTAAAAGAAGAGTAAAGACTTTAAATGAACATTTGCAAGAAGCAGGATTTGTTACAGATGAAATACATGGAGATTTAAGTCAGGGTAAAAGAGAAAGGGTTATAAAATCTTTTAGAAAGATGGAGATTCCTCTTCTCGTAGCTACAGATGTTTTAGCTAGAGGACTTGATGTAGAGGGAATAACCCATATATTTAACTATGATATACCAGAAGATCCAGATTCTTATATACACAGGATAGGAAGAACCGGAAGAGCCGGAGAAAAAGGAAAAGCATATACTTTTGTAACACCTAAAAATGAAGGTGACTTAAATTCTATCGAAAAAAAGATACAAACTACTTTAAAAAGTAAGGATATGGTTAAAAATAAAGAGAAGAGAACTTCTAAAGGACGTAAAAATAATTCAAAAGGTAAATCATTTAAAGGCAATAAGGGAGATAAAAAGTATTCTAAAAGAGGAAAATCTACAGGCAAAAGTAAATCTAGAGGAAGAAAAAGTTAAAAACAATATAATGATAAAAAGGTATATGGATGGCCATCCATATACCTTTTTTAAAGGAAGTAAAGTAACTATATATTATCATAATAAGACTATAGGTTTGAAATAACATTTAAAGGTAAAACATAGATAAACAAGGCTTATATTTTGTTTAATATATCTATATAAGGGTAGAATCTTAAATAGAAATAAAATTATATAGGGGGTTAATATATATGTCACAATATCATGAACCAGCAGGAGAGTTAGATGCTCACTCACGAGATATTACGAGAGCATTAACTAGTTTAAAAGAAGAGGTTGAGGCAGTAGATTGGTACAATCAAAGAATTGCAGCATCAAGCTGTGAGGAACTTAAAGCTATACTTGCTCATAATAGAGATGAAGAAATTGAACATGCTGTTATGACTATAGAATGGCTTAGAAGAAATATGGATGTATGGGATGAAGAGTTAAGAACTTATCTTTTCAAAACAGGAAATATTACAGAATTGGAAGAGGAAGCTATGGGTGGAGAAGACTCAGGAGATTCTAAGGAAAGTGGTTCTGGCTTAGGAATTGGAGATTTAAAATAGTAAAATAGGAGGTTTGTGTTTATGTTATATAGAGATATAGCACCAATAAGTAATGATGCATGGGAAGAGATAGATGAAACAGCTAAAGAAGTCTTAAAATCCTACTTATCAGCTAGAAAGGTAGTACACGTAGTAGGGCCTAAGGGATTAGACTATAATGCAGTTTCCGAAGGAAGACTTACAAATATGCAAGAAGAAGATGAAGTGTGCTTTGGCAACTATCAGGTGGTTCCTCTAACTGAGACTCGTATAGAGTTTGAAATGGATAGATGGGAATTAGACAATTTAGAACGTGGAGCAAAGGATGTAGACTATGAACCGTTAGAAAAAGCTATGGAAAAGATTGCATTATTTGAAGAAAGAGCTATATTTGATGGTTTAGATAAGGCTATAATAGAAGGATTGGATGAAGAAAAGAGTTCAAAAACACTTAAGTTAGGTTCTGATGCAAAGGAAATTATGGATTCTATAAGTCAAGGAATTATAAAGCTTAGAGAAGCTTATGTAAAAACACCATATTCACTAGTGGTTTCTCCAGAAGCCTATAAGCTGATTTTATCTAGTGAAACAGGGTATCCACTTAAAAAGAGAATAGAAAATTTAATTGATGGTGAAATTGTTTTAAATCAAGCAATAGAAGGGGCATATTTACTCCCATATGACCATGAAGATTTAGAGCTTACTATAGGAAGAGATTTTTCTATAGGATATCAAGATCATACAAATGAAAAAGTGAAATTCTTTGTAAAAGAGTCATTTACCTTTAGAGTCTTAGATGAGGATATAATAATTAAATATAATTTAAAATAAAAGATAAAAAAAATAAAAAAATACAAAAATAAAAAATACAAACAGAAGGAATCCTTAAATTTAGGGATTCCTTCTGTTTTTTTCCAGCATAATAAATATTTTAAAGGTAAAAGTAATATAGAAACATAAAAAACAAGGAGGAGAAAAGATGAAAAACAAAGCAAACCCTGATGATAGAAGTGATAATGTTGAAAAGTTACAATTTAGTATTGATAATACAATAAAAAATTACAGAGAAGCAGAACAAATGATGTCTATAACTGATAATGAACAAACTAGACAAGAATTAAAAGAAAAAAATAAGAGAAGAAAAAGAGCTGTTGAGGGATTAAGAGAAGAAATTAAAGATGAAGCAAATGCAAGAAATCAGCAATATAAATAAAATATTTAAAGATTAAAATAAATTTTAAATTTTAAAAAAGTATTATATTAAATAAAATGATTGAGTCCTTATAAGTTAGACTCAATCATTTTTTATATTAAAATTTAAAGAGCCATATAGAAATAAGTCAATAGAATGATTGCTTTTAGATTAATTGTGTTAATATAGGGGTATCTTCTATACACATAGTTAAAGGAGAGATGTATATGTTTTTACAGGAAGTTTCTTGGGGAATGGCCTTTATAGCAGGATTTTTA
>NZ_JBQDAA010000037.1:14207-15055 GCF_052089545.1 Tissierella sp.
TATCATTTTTTTCTGCATGTATATTACCCCTTATTCCAGCCTATATAATGTATTTAACTGGAAGTACAATAGAAGAAGAGGTAAATAAAAGAAGATTATTTGCTTTAACTAGGACGATTGGATTTGTTTTAGGATTTACTATTATATTTATTATAATGGGAGTTTCAGCAAGTTTTATAGGAAAGGTATTTGTAAGAAATAGAGATATATTTGCCAAGGTTAGTGGAGTACTTATTATATTATTTGGATTAAGTATGCTTGGTGTTTTTAAACTAGATATAATGAAAAAGATAAATATAAAAGCTCCAAAAAATATGACAAATTGGTTTTCTAGTATCCTTATGGGAATGGCATTTGCAGCTGGTTGGTCCCCTTGTTTTGGGCCTGTCTTAGGAGCTATATTGGTATATGCAGGTGGAACAGAGACGATAAATCAAGGTATTGTATTACTTCTTATTTATTCTGCTGGTATGGCTGTTCCATTTATATTGACGGCCCTTTTTATCAATAAATTTGTAGAGCTAATGGATAAATATGAAAGATATTTAAAATATATAAATATTATAGGTGGGATACTAATGATCGTATTTGGGCTCTTGGTGTTTTTCGATAAAATAGTAGATATAAGTAGACTTTTAATATAATGGGGGATGAAAATGGATAATAAATGGAAAAAATGGATCTATGGAATCCTTATATTAGGTATTGTTATAGGGTTCTTTTATCTAGTCTTAGAAAGAGAAGAACCTACAGAGCCTGATAATTCTATAGAAGAAGATGTAAATAAGGATAAAGAAGATAATGAAAAGCCGGATGAAGAGCCGGAAGATGATACTCAAGAAGGAGAA
>NZ_JBQDAA010000038.1:0-15019 GCF_052089545.1 Tissierella sp.
GCCCGTATGATATTAGATAGAAATGGTCTAAACAATATAAGAATTGAGCGTACACCTGGTACTTTGTCAGATCATTATGATCCGCGAACAAAAGTACTTAGATTATCTAATTCAATATACAGTGGCAAAAGTATTGCATCTATGAGTGTAGCAGCTCATGAGGTAGGTCATGCTATTCAAGATGCAGAAGGATATTTTCCTTTAGTTCTTAGAAATAATATGGCACCAATAGTTAATTTTGCTTCAAGATTTGTATGGATGTTCATATTATTAGGGATTATAGTGAGTTCTTTTTTTATTGAAGTTGGTATTATGCTTTTTATAGGAATTGTAATTTTTCAAATTGTTACATTACCTGTAGAACTTAATGCAAGCAGGAGAGCTTTAACAGAATTAGAAAATGGAATATCTCCTAGAGAAAAATTACAACCAGCAAAAAGCATGTTAAATGCTGCCGCTTTAACTTATATAGCATCAACATTAGTAGCTATTTCACAACTTTTAAGGTTGATTTCTATGAGTAATAGAAGATAAAAAAGGAGAGAAATCTCCTTGTTTTTTTATTTAAAATAAAATGCAATATATGAATATCACTATAAAAATCAAGCTGTAAATAAATCAAATTTTGTTAAAGAATATGTAAGTATAAAGATTAAATAATGGTTTTATATTATTGTTTATTTTGTAAAGATAGAATATAAAAAGTATAAAATTAGTTATATTTCAATATAGATAAATTTACTATTATTATATATAATATATAAATGAGGTGATTTGTTGAAAAAAACAGAATTAAATAGTTTGACTTTAGAAGAATCAAAAAAGTTAATGCTAGATTTAGGTGAAAAATCATACAGAGGAGAACAACTATTCTCTTATTTTAATAGAAACAAAGAGGTAAATTTAGATAAAATAAATTTGTTGCCAAAAAAGACTAGAAGTGTTCTTATGGAAAAAGGCTATGTAAATAAAATTAAAATTATAAAAAAATTTGAATCAAAGTTAGATAATACAAAGAAATATTTATTTGCTTTAGAAGATAAGAATATAATTGAAAGTGTTTTAATGATATATCCTCATGGAAAATCAGTATGTATTTCTACACAAGTTGGATGTAGGATGGGGTGTGAATTTTGCGCTTCAACAAAAGAAGGTCGAGTTAGAGATTTAACATCAGCTGAAATGTTAAATCAAATTTATTTAATTGAAAAAGATATAGGCGAAAATATAGATAATATTGTCCTTATGGGAAGTGGTGAACCATTAGATAATTATCAAAATACATTAAGGTTTTTAAAAATCATACATGATCCTAAAGGACATAACACAAGTTATAGAAATATCACATTATCAACATGTGGAATTACTCCTAAAATATATGATTTAGCAGATGAAAATCTTCCTATTACACTGTCTATATCACTTCACTCTCCTTTTGATAGTGAAAGGAGAAAGATAATGCCGATTGCTAAAACATATTCCATTAAGGAATTAATACAAGCGGTTAAATATTATGAAAAAAAATCTAATAGAAGAATAACATTTGAATATACTCTTGTAGAGGGTGTTAATGATAGAAAAGAAGACGTTGAGGAATTGTCAGATGTATTAAATGGTCTTAAGAGCCACATAAATTTGATACCATTAAATCCTATAAAAGAATATAATAAAAGTCGACCAGAAAGAAATCGGGTAGAGGAATTTAAGAAAGAATTAGAAAAAAGACATATAAAAACTACTATAAGAGGGGAAAAAGGAACTGATATTTCAGCATCTTGTGGGCAATTAAGAAGAGATTATATTGAGGGAAATAAATAAACACTGAAATGAGGTATATATATATGAATATAATTGCACTTACAGATATAGGGCTTGTAAGAGAGAAAAATCAAGATTCTATTTTTGCATCGGATGAATCAGAATTACCTCTTTTTATTATAGCTGATGGTATGGGAGGCCATAAGGGTGGAGAAATAGCAAGTAATGATGCAGTAAAGATTATAAAAGAGATATTTATAGAAAATAAAGAGATACTTGCTAATAAAAAATCTATAGTAGAAACAATAAATAATTCAATTAAAATTGCTAATAAAAAGATATATAAAAAATCATTTGAATTGTTAGAATATAATGGAATGGGTACAACAGTAAGTCTGTGTTATATCTATAAATCTCATATCTATATAGGCCATGTAGGAGATAGTAGAATATATAAAATAAGGAATGATAGTATAAAACAAGTAACAGAAGATCATTCTTTAGTAAATGAACTCATAAAAAAAGGTGAGATAACATTAAATGAAGCTGTTAAACATCCTAAGAGAAATATTATCACTAGGGCAGTTGGAACAAGTTATGATATTGATATTGATATAAAGATAATTAAATATAAAGAGGGAGATAAATTATTGCTTTGTACAGATGGGCTATCTAATATGCTAAGTACAAAAAATATATTGGAGATATCTAAATTAAACTCTGCTCTAATTGAAAAAGGAAATACATTAATAGATACTGCCAAAAAAAATGGTGGAAGGGATAATATAAGTTTAGTTATGATTGAATTTTAAGAAAAGAGGTGAATATATGTTAGGAAAAGTTTTGAATAATAGATATGAGATAATTGAAAAAATTGGTGAAGGTGGAATGGCAAAGGTCTATCAAGCAAAATGTAAAGTATTAAATAGATTTGTGGCTATAAAAGTATTAAAAGATGAATATGTAAATGATGAAACATTTGCAGAGAAATTTAAAAGAGAATCTAGAGCCGCAGCTAGCCTATCTCATCCTAATATTGTTAATGTATACGATGTTGGATATATAGAAAATGAAGATGGAAATATACCATATATTGTTATGGAGTATATAAATGGAAAAACACTAAAGGAAATAATAAAAGAAAAAGGAAAGCTAAATTCTAATGATACTATATTTTATAGTTTACAAATAGCTGAAGCCATAGAACATGCTCATTCAAACCATATAATACATAGAGATATAAAGCCTCACAATATAATGATAAATGATAATAATAGAGTAAAAGTTACAGATTTTGGAATTGCAAGGGCTGTTACTTCATCGACTGTAACAATTGGCTCTGATACTTTAGGGTCAGTACACTATATATCTCCAGAACAAGCTAGAGGAGGATATACGGATGAAAAATCAGATATATATTCTATAGGTATAGTTATGTATGAGATGATAACAGGAGAACTCCCATTTAATGCAGATACAGCTGTTGCTGTTGCTTTAAAACATATACAAGAAAAAATTGTAAGGCCTAGAGAAGTAAATCCTAATATTTCAAATGATTTAGAGTCTATTATATTAAAATGTGTATCAAAGAACCAAAGTGATAGATATCAAAATATATCTAAATTAATCTATGACTTAAAAAACATTGATACATTGACAGCACCTATTTTAAATGAAGACAAAATAGAAGATTCTCCTACTATGGTAATCCCTACAGTAAAAGATAAAGATATAAATGGAGACTTAAAACAAGAAAATAAAAATGAAGATGAAAACGAAGATGATCAAGGAATAGGAGCAAAAAAAACATTTCTTGCCATATTATTAGCGTTGCTTGTAGTTAGTGGTATGTTTTTTGGGTATTTTAAACTCAAAGATATTTTCAAATCTTCCGAGGTAATAGTTCCAGATTTTGTAGGAATGTCAATGGAAGATGCTGAAATAAAAGCTCAAGAAGTAGATTTAAATCTTGAAATAAAGGATAAAATTCAAACTGATGAATTTGAAGAAGGAGAAATAGTTAAACAAAACCAAGAACCAGAATCTAAAGTTAAAAGTGGATATACTATTGAAGTCATTATAAGTGAAGGGGAAGAACTTATAAAGGTACCTAACTTTGTTAATCAAAGCTTAGAAGAAGCTCAAAAAACAATTAAGGAGTTAGGTTTAGAGATTGGAGATATAAAATATGAGTTTTCTAATATTACTCCCAATGAGGCTATAATGGAGCAAAGACCTAATGCCTATGCATTTTTATCAAAAGGAGATAAAGTTATATTTACGGTAAGCAAAGGTGAAGAAGTAAAAACTGTTATTATGCCTAAAGTAGTAGGTCGAAATATTATAGAAGCTAAAAATAAAATTTTAGGAATAGGTCTTTCGATTGGAGATGTTAAGGAAGAGTATAATGATAATTTTCCTAAAGATGTAGTCTATTTTCAATCATCAAATGAAGGTGATGAATTAAAATCTGATACAGCAATTGACTTATACGTAAGTAAAGGAAGTGAACCAACTCCAGAACCAGATCCGGAGCCACAGCCTGAGCCTAATCCAGATCCAGAACCAGAACAATCAGAAGGGCCAATAAGATTTATCATATCTCTTCCTACTAGAGAAGAGGTAGAAGAAATAAAAGTATCCATTTTTCGAACACAAGATGGAGAAAGAAAAGAAGTTTATAATAAAAAACATATGAGTTCTCAAGGTGAGGTTGAGGTTTCTTCTAAAGGAAAAAAAGGTTCTAAATTTGAAATTTACTTTGATGATAAATTGCAAGAAACAAAAATAAAACAAGAATAGTGGTGAGATATGTTAAAAGGAAGAATAATAAAAGGTGTAGGAGGAATCTATTCTATAAAAACTTCTCAAGGTATTATAAAGAGCAGAGCTAGAGGGGTATTTAGGGTAGAGAAATTAACTCCCTTAATAGGGGATGTTGTAAACATTAAAATAAGCGAAGAAGATAATATGGGATATATAATAGATATATATAATCGTAAAACTGAATTGTTAAGACCACCTGTAGCAAATGTAACTCAAGCCATTATTGTGATGAGTGTAAAAAATCCTAAAATTAATACTTGGTTATTAGATAAATTCTTGCTTATGGCTGAATATGAAAATTTAGATACCGTTATATGTCTAAATAAGTCTGATATAGATGAAAAAAAATCTTATGAATTAAAAGAAATTTATGAAAAGGCAGGGTATAAGGTTATAATAACTAGTACGATTTTAGATATTGGAATTGAAGAAATTAAAAAAAACTTAGACAATAATATAAGTGTGTTTGCTGGCCCATCGGGTGTTGGTAAATCATCTTTATTAAATAAAATTCATAAAGGATTTAAACTAGAAACTGGAGATGTAAGTTCAAAAAACAAAAGAGGAAAACATACAACGCGTCATATAGAATTATTAGAGTTAAAGGAAAATTCTTTTGTTTTAGATTCTCCAGGTTTTAGTTCTTTAAATTTAGATTTTATAAAAGATGAATCTGAAGTTAGACATTACTTTAAAGAAATAAGTAAATATGGTGAAGGCTGTAGGTTTTTAAGTTGTTTGCATAATAAGGAACCAGGCTGTGCAGTTAAAAAAGCAGTAGATAAAAATAATATAGATAAAAACAGATATAAAAATTATCTTTTATTACTTGAGGAAGTAAGAAAGATTAGGAGGTATTAAAATGGCTAAACTAGCACCTTCTTTACTATCAGCAAATTTTGCTGTATTAAAGGATGAGATAAAAAAGATTGAAGATGGTGGTGCAGACTATCTTCATATAGATGTTATGGATGGAAATTTTGTTCCGAATATATCCTTTGGAACACCAGTTATAAAAAGTATTAAAAATATTACAAAACTACCATTGGATGTTCATTTAATGATAGACAAGCCTGAAAGATATATAAAAGACTTTGTAGATGTAGGTGCAGATATTATAACCGTTCATGGAGAATCAACTATTCACCTTCATAGGGTAATACAGCTTATAAAATCTTTTGGAATAAAGGCTGGTGTATCGTTAAATCCATCTACTACTTTATCAAGTTTAAATTATGTAATAGATGACCTAGATTTAATTTTAATAATGAGTGTGAATCCAGGCTTTGGAGGACAATCATTTATTCCTATAATTAAAGAAAAAATCAAAAAAACTAGAGGATTAATAGATAAAAAGTCTTTGGATATAATATTAGAAGTAGATGGAGGAATTAAACTAAACAATATTAGTGAAATAGTAGATTTAGGAGCAGATTTAATAGTTGTAGGTTCTGATATATTTAAATCATCTGATATAGAAAATAGAACTCGAGAATTTAAGCAGAAGATTCAAAAAGGTTAAAGGATAACTTTTAATTATATTATAAGAAGGACCGATGTGACCGCACCCATTATTATAAATTAATGGGTGTTTTTACATTAGAAATATATGATTAAATTGAAAGTGAAGTTTTTAATAATCAAATAGAAAATTTAAGTTAAATAATAGTTTATAAAATTATAAAATAAGATAGGACTTTAGAAATATTATTACGACTATTATATAAATCGTAGAGGAGGTTAATATATGAATGCTTTAATAATATCTAGTGGAAAAATAGAAGATTATAAATTATTAAAAAAGATAGTTGAAGATAGTGACTATATAGTATGTGCAGATGGAGGTGTCAACCATCTTTTAAAGATAAACAAACGGCCAGATCTTGTATTGGGGGATTTAGACTCTATAGGAAATAAAGAATTACAAATATTGAAAAATGAAAATATAGAAATAAATAAATTCCCTTCAATGAAAAATGAAACCGATACAGAATTATGTCTAAATTATTTACTTGAAAAGGAATATAAAAATATAAACTTTATAGGAGTTACCGGTACAAGAATAGATCATACATTTGCTAATATATATTTATTAAAAAAAATGTATGGATTAGGAGTTAAAGGATCGATAATAGATAGTAACAATAGAATATATTATACTGAAGACACCATCTCTTTAAAACATAGAGAAAATTACTTTGTTTCTATAATACCTTTAAACAAGGAAGGAATAGAAGTTAGTCTAGAAGGTTTTTTATATCCACTTAAAAGGGAATATCTAGAATTTACTAGTACAAGGGGAATAAGTAATAAAATAATCAAAGAATATGGAAATATAAGAGTTTATAAAGGTATGGCTTTAATAATCCAATCTAAAGATTAAGTTATATTAGGAACTTATTTATATTATTTGTATATTATAATATAAAGGGATAAGGAGTGTTAGATATGAAAGGTTTTAGATATGGCCATAAAGCTAAAATTGAAAAGACTATAGGCATCTCCTTAGGTGTAGTAGGTTTTTTAATAGTTATAAACACAATGCCTGTAAGATTTTTACTTTTACTAATTGGTATAGGCTTACTTTTAATGGGTACATTAATATTTATGAAATAAAGCTACCGTATACGGTAGCTTTATTTATAATGCTCTTTCAACGTATCCAGATCTTAGACATCTAGTACATACACTAATTCTTTTAACAGACCCATCTACAATGGCTCTTACTTTTCTAATATTAGGGGACCAAGTTCTAAGGTTCTTTCTATTTGAGAAGGTAACATTGTGACCAAATGTTTTTCCTTTTCCGCATATATCACAGCTTCTTGCCATTTAAAACACCTCCTTGATTACTCTTTAAAAATTATAATCATTTTATTCTTATTAACTATAATAACATATTACATTTTAACATAATAATATATATAAATGCAACTAAAATGTAATAATAAAGTAACTTAGCTAGTATCTTACATTATTTTTGTATAATTTTATAAGAGATATATATAATTTTACAGATCCTTTATGTAGAAATTATGGGAAAGAGTATTTAGTTGAATTATTTAACTTTTTAGGGTAGAATATTAAATATAGAATAGTATAAAATGAGGAGGAGATTGTTAATGCCAACCAAAACTAATACTGAAATGGGAACAATAAGTATTGATGAAAACGTGATAGCAACACTTGCCGGTGTATCAGCTATGGAAAGTTATGGTATAGTAGGTATGGCTTCAAAAAATGCTACAGATGGATTATTTGAACTCCTAAAATGGGATTCCTTAACTAAAGGAATAAAAGTATATTTAAAAGAAAATAAACTTAATATTGATTTGCATGTAATATTGCAATATGGTGTTAAAATATCAGTGGTAGCAAAAAATATAATTGAAAGAGTAAAATTTAATGTAGAAAAATTAACTGGACAAAAAATAGATTCAATAAACATTTATGTACAGGGAATTAGAGTTCAAAAGTAGCTTAAGGAGGTACTACACTTGAAAATAAAGCATATAGATGGAGAGCTTATGAAAAAAGCACTTAAAGGCGCCACAGCTCTCCTAGAAGAAAATAAAGAGGAGGTAAACTCCTTAAATGTGTTTCCAGTTCCAGATGGAGACACAGGAACTAATATGAGTCTAACTATTAAATCAGCTTTAAAACAGGGCCTAGCAGCTGAAGATGGAGATGCTTCTAAAATAGCTTTAGGAGCAAGTCAGGGCTCTTTAATGGGGGCTAGGGGCAACTCTGGTGTCATACTGTCTCAACTTTTTAGAGGCTTTGCAAATGGCTTAAAGAACAATAAAAAAATAGGAGTAAAAGAAATTGCTGAAGGATTAAAAGAGGCTTCAGATACTGCCTACAAGGCTGTGATGAAACCTACAGAAGGAACAATTCTTACTGTTGCTAGAGAATGTGGCGAATTCGCTATGAAGATTTGGGAAGAAAATGATGATATATTATCTTTTTTCAAAAGAGTAATAGACCATGGTAATATTACTTTAAATAAAACACCAGATATGCTTCCAGTGTTAAAACAGGCAGGAGTTGTAGATGCTGGTGGTAAGGGTTTTATGTATGTATTGATAGGAGCATATAATTCAATATCAGGTACAGAAGATTTTGAAGATACTGATAAGCTTGTAATTTCAGATTTAGAACAAAGCCATAAAGAACCTATTGATACAGATAATATTAAATATGGTTATTGCACGGAGCTTATGATAAATACAAAGTATAAAGATATAGATCTACTAAGAGAGGAATTATCTAAAATTGGAGATTCCTTAATGGTAGTAGGTGGAGAAGGTATTATAAAGATTCATATCCATACAAATGATCCAGGGATTGTAATACAAAAAGGAACATCTTTAGGTGACTTAAGTGATATAAAGATTGATAATATGAGATATCAACATGAAGAAATTCTATTAAAAAATGAAATAAAATCACAGGAAGCCGAAACGAATGTAAATGAATTAGATATTATAAAAGAAGAAAAATACTCATTTGTAACAATTTCTATCGGTGAAGGTATTGATAAGATATTTAAAGAACTTAATGTAGATTGTGTAGTGCAAGGTGGTCAAACAATGAATCCGAGCACAGAAGATATATTAAATGCAGTAGAAAGTACACCTGGTAAAAATGTATTTATACTTCCAAATAATAGCAACATAATTCTTGCTGCAGAACAAAGTAAAGAGCTTTCTGAAAAAAATATTGTAGTTATTCCTACAAAGTCTATTCCTGAAGGAATTTCAGCTTTACTCTCATTTGATGAAGAAGATGATATAGAAGAAAATACTAAAAATATGCAAGATGCTATTAAAGAAGTAACCACTGGGCAAATAACCTATGCTGTAAGAGATACAGAGTTAAATGATAAAAAAATCTATAAAGATGATATAATAGGAATTTCAAAGGGAGATATTCTAGTTTCTGGAAAAGATATAAATGATGTTTCTAAAAATTTAGTTGAAAAAGTAATAAATGATGATATATCCTTAATAACAGTCTTCTATGGAGATGAGATAAAAAAAGAAGAAGCAAATGAATTAATTTTATCTTTGGAAAACTCCTTAGATGGTATAGATATAGAACTTATATATGGAGGACAGCCTCTTTACTATTATATCTTTTCTTTAGAGTAAAATTACCCTACTTATTATGTAGGGCTTTTTTATTTTAAATAAAAGGAGGTAGAAATTTATTAATATACAATTTATAAAAGGCGTTGGTCCTAAAAAAGCAGAGAAATTGAATCGATTAAATATATTTACAGTTGAAGATATATTAAGGTATTATCCTAAAGATTATGAAGATAGGTCTAAAGTTTCACTTCTAAGAAATATTCCTTCAGGAGAAAATGCTAGTTTAGAGATTGAGATATTAGGTAAAGGACAAGTTTTAAGACCAAGAAGGAATATGTCAATATTAAAAGTTCCTTTTAAAGACAAAAGTGGAAATGGATATTTAACATTTTTCAATCAAGAATATTTAAAAAGCAAATTTAATGTTGGTGATACCTTTAGGGTTTATGGGAAATTAAAAAGAATAGGAATGGAATATCAAGTTTCAAATCCAGTATTTGAGGAAAAGGATAAAATAAATAAAGTAGGAAGAATTATTCCCTTATATTCTTTGACTAAGGGACTATCAAATAATAATATTTTTAAAATTATAAATGTAGCTTTAGAAGAAAAAATAGACATAGTGGATGAAAGTCTACCATTTCATTTGTTGGTAAAATATAATTTAATGGATATCAAAGAATCTATAAAAAACATACATTTTCCAGAAGATGGTGATAAACTTAAAAGAGCTCAAAATAGATTGAAGTTTGAAGAGCTTATGGTTTTACAACTTGGTTTATTTATGATGAAGAACTTAAATAAAAACTTAGAAAAAGGTATATCTTTTTCTAAGTTTAATGATACTAAAAAGATTATTGAATCCCTGCCTTTTAAACTTACAAGTGCCCAAGCAAAAGTAATAGAGGATATAGAAAAAGATATGAATAGCGAAAAGCAGATGAATAGACTAATTCAAGGTGATGTAGGCTCTGGAAAAACTATTGTAGCTGCAGTCGCTATGTTTAAAACTGCTAAATGTGGATATCAAAGTGCAATGCTTGCACCAACGGAAATACTAGCTACACAACATTTTGAAAGTTTGTATACTCTTTTTAAAAAATGGGATATTAAGTGTGAACTTTTAGTTGGTTCACTGAGTGCTAAAAAGAAAAAAGATATTTTAAAAGGGCTTAAAGAGGGTCAAATAGATATATTAGTAGGTACTCATGCTATTATTCAAGATGGTATTGACTTTAAAAAATTAGGACTTGCTATAACCGATGAGCAACATAGATTTGGAGTTAAACAAAGAGCTGTATTAAATAAAAAAGGTAAGAATCCAGATATACTTGTTATGACAGCAACTCCTATCCCTAGGACTTTAGCACTTATCTTATATGGAGATTTAGATATATCAATAATTGATGAATTACCACCTGGTAGAAAAGAAATAGAAACCTTTGCAGTTGGTCCTCATATGATAGATAGGATGAACGGATTTATTAGAAAACAAATACTAGAAGGAAGACAAGCGTATATAGTTTGTCCTTTAATAGAAGAATCTGAAGATTTAAATTTAAATTCTGCTGAAGATTTATATATTGATCTTAAAGAAAATATTTTTGAAGAATTTAATGTAGGGTTATTACATGGTAAAATGAATTCAAAGGATAAAGATAAAATTATGTTAAGTTTTAAAAAGGGAAATATTGATATATTAATCTCTACAACAGTTATAGAAGTTGGAGTAAATGTTCCAAACTCTAATATAATGGCAATATATAATTCAGAAAGATTTGGTTTGGCTCAGCTTCATCAATTAAGAGGAAGAGTTGGGAGAGGCGAATATCAATCTTACTGTATACTGATAAACTATAGTCAAAATAAAATTGCCCGAGAGAGAATGCGTATCTTGCAACAATCTTCAGATGGATTCACAATATCAGAAAAAGACTTGGAACTTAGAGGACCTGGAGAGTTTTTTGGAACACGACAACATGGTATTCCTGAACTTAAAATTGCTAATTTATTTACTGATATTAAAATATTACAAATAGTTCAAAAAGAGGCAATGGAAATAATAAAAACGGATCCAAATTTAGAAAGAAAAGAACATAAAAAAATTAAAGTTCAAATTAAAAAGATGTTTAAAGATTTTAAAAATGAATTAATATTAAATTAGACTTTATAAAACATGTTATAATATGTTACTATATATATAATTAAACTTAAAGAGGAGAGTTAAAGTGAGAGTTATATCAGGCAGTCGCAAAGGTCACAAATTAAAAACACCAAAAGGTCAAAATACAAGACCAACAGAAGATAGAATAAAAGAATCTTTATTTAATATATTAGGTAATTTAAAAAAAGAAGATTTAGTATTAGATTTGTTTGCAGGAACAGGTGGTATAGGAATAGAGTTTTTAAGCAGAGGTGTAAAATCATGCTATTTTATAGATTCATCTCATGATAGTATAAAAACAATAAAAGAAAATTTATCCCATACTAAATTTTTAGATAATTCCTTTGTATATAAAAAAGATAGCATAGTTGCAATTAAGTTTTTAAGAGAAAAAAAACTAAAGTTTGATTATATATATATAGATCCTCCCTTTAAAAATCATAAACTACTATTCAATATTCTAGATAGCTTAAATAACAATTCAATATTAAAAGATAATGGATTAATCATAGTTGAACATGAAAATAAAGTAGATATAGAAAAAAACCTAAATAATTTTCAAGTAGTTGACACCAGAAAATATGGTAGTAAAAGTATAACTTTTATAAAAAATAACTAAGCGAGGAGGAGTTTTATGAAAGTGATATATCCAGGAAGTTTTGACCCTGTTACATATGGTCATCTCGACATAATAAAAAGATGTTCTGAAAAATTTGATGATGTTATAATTGGAGTATTAAATAATGTATCTAAAAAAGGACTTTTTACAGTAGAAGAAAGGATGAATCTTCTAAAAGAAACTACAAGTCAATTTAAAAATGTTGAAATTAGTTCTTTTTCAGGACTTTTAGCAGATTTTGCTAAAGATAAAAAATGCAGTACTATGATAAGAGGATTAAGAGCTGTATCTGATTATGAATATGAGATGCAAATGGCTTTAGTAAACAAAAAACTTGATCCAGAAATAGAAACTCTTTTTATGGTATCGCGTAGTGAATATGTATATTTAAGCTCCAGTATAGTAAAAGAAATTGCACTTCATAATGGTAATATAAGCTCTTTTGTACCTGAAATAGTAGAAAAAGAAATGAAAAATAAAATAAGAGGTGATTTTTAATGGATATAATAAAACTAATAGATGAAATTGAAGATGTAGTTGAAAATGCAGGTAGTGTTCCTTTTAGTAAAAAAGCAATGGTTGATTCGGAAGAAATTTTGGAGATCATTAAAGAAATAAGACTTAGACTACCAGATGAATTAAAACAAGCTTCATGGATAAAAGAGGAAAAAAAGAGAATACTTGCAGAGGCTCAAAGTGATGCAGACAATATATTGAATGATGCTGAATATAAATTAGAAGAACTTATAGAAGGGGAAAGCATAACTAAGATAGCTCAGGAAAGATCTAAAGAAATTATTGTAAATGCTCAAAACAATGCTAAAGAGATAAGGTTAGGTGCAATGGAATATGCTGATAGCCTTTTATTAGAAACACAAGAGGAACTAAAAAAGGTGATAATTCTACTTAATGATAATAGGAAAGAGTTAAGAGGCGAAGATTAAGCCTCTTTTTTATTTATAAATATTAAATGAACAAACAAACTTAGTAATAAAAAAAAGATACAAATACCTATTGATAATTTAGTGGAACTTAATATGGTAGAAATCCAATTATTAAAATCATACTCTTTACGAATAATTGTAGGGAAACTTATAGAAGGAATAGATATATTTCTATATGCAATTAAATAAAAAATATATGTATAAAAGGATGAAAATATTCCATGCAAAAACTTGGATATAATAAATATTTTACTACTTATGTCTGTTTGACTTATAAAACTCAAAGCTTGACTTTGTAAAGAAAATCCTCCCCAAGCTATTACAAAGTTTATTAAACATATTTTATAAAATATGTTTATATTTAACATTGCTATTTTTTGAGATCCTATGCTTATTTCAAAAATACCTGCAAATATAGACTTCAAGATTGAGATATCTAAATTTAAAACCTTTGATATGTTTAATATAAATAGATCAATTAATTTAGAGTTTAAAAGTACTTCTATTATCACTGAATAAATAATGATAAAGCCTCCAATTAAAATGATAGAATTCATACCATCCTTAACACTTTGAGAAATTAAATATCCCAATGTTTTAGGAGACTTATCACTATTTGTTTTTTCCGTATATGTAATTGAATCTGATCTTTTATATCTATTTTTTTTAGGATTATAAAATCTAAGTAAAATACCTATTGTGATAATACCTAAATAATGAGGAATAATAATAAGTAGTTTTAAATGAGGACTATTTAACATACCTACTAAAACGGCACCTAGCATAAATAATGGACCAGAAGTTGATGTAAACCCTATCAATCTATTAGCTTCAACTTTTGTTACTATATTTTTATTTCGTAAACTGCATGTAAGCTTCGATCCAATTGGATATCCTGATACCATGCTCATTATGAGTGGGAATGACCCTTCTCCGGAAACATTAAATAGAGGCTTCATAATAGGCTTTAAGAAACTTCCAAACCTTTTTACAAATCCAGATAATATTAATAGTTCTGAAAGTATAAAAAAAGGTAAAAGTGATGGTAAAAGTGTATTAAACCAAATATTAAGTCCGCTTCTAGCGCTATCTATAGAAAGGACTGGATCTTTAATGATAGATATCATAAGAAACAAAATAAGTATATAAAAGAGATTGATTTTATTATATTTTTTTCTGTTCACATAATCACCTCTTCATATTATATTTAACTGCTATTAACAATATGAAGAGATTATAAAAAGTTATTTTATATAAGGACTTATATAGTAGTCTTTATCAGTTGAGTTTTTTATAGAATCTAGTCCTAAAAAATAAATATCAGTAGCTTTTTTTTCAAACTCTAGAATTTTACTTATTTCTTTTATATTATATTTCTTATAATCAGAGAACTTTGTAATAACCTTAATAGGAGATTCTTTTTTTATTTTATTTATAATAGAATGTCCTTTTTTGTTTGATCCAAGTACCCTTATGTGTTGTGGATTATTTAAATATGCATTTTCAATATCTATTTGATTTAATCCAAGTAAAAGATGAATAAAGATTCTTTGTATACGGGTTGAAGGATATCTTTTGGTTGAAATTTGAGAAATAATATTTTCTATATCTTGAT
>NZ_JBQDAA010000039.1:0-14896 GCF_052089545.1 Tissierella sp.
GATATTTACAAAAAGTCTTAAATCATTCTATTGAGGCATCCCATTTAGCTGTGATAATCCCAGCTAAATGGGATACCTCAATAGAATGATTTAAGACATTTTGTCCATAACTAGTTCTATACTTTAATCTTCCTAATAATTTTATAATTTCAGGATGAAGTCCATGTATACCAGTATCAAAAGCAGCCTGTTCTCCAACTTCTTTTATAATACCTTCAACTTCCTTTTTAGCTTTATCAACCATCTCTTCAATTCTAGCTGGATGAATTCTTCCATCAACTATTAATTTTTCTAAAGCGATTCTAGCGACTTCTCTTCTAATAGGATTAAAGCCGGATAAAACTACTGCTTCTGGAGTATCATCTATAATTAAATCAATTCCAGTTAAAGTTTCAAGAGTTCGAATATTCCTACCTTCTCTACCTATTATTCTACCTTTCATCTCATCATTAGGTAAAGATACAACAGTAACAGTTGTTTCAGCTACATGATCAGCAGCATACCTTTGTATTGCTCTAGATATAACCTCTTTAGATCTCTTCTCTGCTTCTTGCTTAGCTTCATTTTCAACTTCCTTAATCATCATTGCAGATTCATGTGATATTTCTCTTTTAACATCATCAAAAAGTATTTCTTTAGCTTCATCTACACTTAAACCAGAAATCTTTTCTAATTCTAAGACTTGCTTATCATATAAATTATTAATAGATTCTTCTTTTTCATCTAATTGTTTGTTTCGTTTAGCAATTTGATTTTCTTTTCTTTCAATAGTATCAGACTTTTTATCCAAGTTTTCTTCTTTATTTAAAACCCTTTTTTCAAGTTTTTGGATTTCATTTCGTCTTTCTCTAGTTTCTCTTTCTGAATCTACTCTCAATTTATGAATCTCATCTTTAGCTTCCAATAATAGTTCTTTTTTATGTGCTGCCCCTTCTTTTTTAGCATCTTCTAATATTTTTTCAGATAATTCTTCAGCGACGCCTATTTTGCTTTCCCCGATATTTTTTCTTACAAAATATCCAATGATTAATCCAATTATTATTCCACCAATTCCATATAAAGCTTCAATAATTAACACCTCCTGTTTTATTAAATTTTCAAGTTCCATACTACATTCTAAAGTTTTAATTTTAATTTTAAAAAATACAATTTAGCATAGAAATTATAAATTTCTTGTATAGTTACACAACTTTATTTTATTACTTATAATGATATATGTCAAGGGATAGTTATTCTTCAATTGGACTTACAATGCTTACAGTATCTATTAAATTTACTCTATAACTTTTATCACTTAAAGAAGATAAGTAGTCATCATGTGTTATCATTATTATTTGTCTATTAAACATATCTGAAGTTTGTTTTAAAAACTCTCCAACATTATTTATAAACTCTTGACTTACATGCTTTGCAGGTTCATCCAAAATTAAAGGCCCTTCAATACTCGGCTTGTGTATTTGTAAAAATGCAATTCTGAGAGCTAATGAAACTATATCAACGACTCCACCACCCCTAGATAATTCAGGCTTTGTTTTAATTATAAGATCATCTACTTCATCTATAACAAAAAAATCTGCATTAGCTTTATTTCTTAATTCCTCAATTTCTATTGAGAATATAACATTAGATTCAAAAATAAACTGTAGACATTTGGTAACTAAATTTTCAATTTGAGACTTAGCTTGATTTCTAGCAAATTCAGAAGTTTTTTGAAGAAGCATTATCACTTTTTCTAATAGTTCAATCTGTGAGTTTATATTGTTAAGATCCTCTAGATAAAGATTATGCTGTTCCTCAAGCTTTTCTTTTTTACCTATCTCTTTTGAAAAGTAATCTTTTAAATCCTTTAACACTCTATCAAATTTATTAATATCATTTACCATGTTATCACTTCTTTTCTAATATATCTTTAGGTAATAATTTATTGGATTTATCAAATAAATCTTCAATTTCAGATGTTAATTTATTTATTTCTTCATTTAAGTCTTCAGGATTTACTCCTAAATCTTTTAGTTCTTTTATAAGTTCTTCTTCTTGTTTATTTAGTTGTTCAAGTCTAGCTTCAGCTTTATACTTTAAAGTTTTAGCTTTATCCAAGTTTTCTTTTAAAATACTTAATTCTTTTTCATATTCCATATATAAAATACCTCCTAGCTATAATGTTTAATTATATGATCAATTTTATTTTTATCAATTGAACTTAAACAAAATGGGCAAATCTTATTTTCTATAAATAAGTTTTCATATTCTTTCAAATTATTATATATTTCTTTTTTTAGTCTTTTTAAATATATATTTTTTTTATTTTTAGATTCAGTTTTAACTTGATTTAAATTTATGGATAATTTTGTTATTGTATCTCTCATAGTTATTAATTTATTCAAATTACTGAATGTATTTTCAATTATTGTTATATTTTTAAAATTTCTTATATAATTTTCACCAGTTTTCAAATTTTTATAAGTCGAATCTAATCTTTTCTTGATATTATTTATTTTATTGAACTGATCAATTTTGATTTCAATAATATTAGATTTTTTTTGAATAAACTCTATTCCTTTTAAATTATCATTTAATGAGGCGAATTTTTCAATTTCAATTCTATGATTTTTTATATTTATTTTTAATTTATTCAATAATTGTAATTTATCTTTTAAATTAGTAATTACAATTATTTTACTTTGTAAATAATTGATATATCTTAATTCACATAATAAATATTTATTATAATTTATTTGTTTTTTATTTCTAATTAATCTATCGTTTATATTTTTATAAGATTTTAACGTTCTATTTTTGTTTTCTACTTTATAAATGTTTGTTTCTAAAGTAGAAACATTATTTACTTTAGAAATAATATTATTAAAGTATTTTTTTTCTTTAATGATATCATCGTAAACTTGTTTACTTTTAATAATATCATTTTTTAATTTGATTTTTTTGTTAATATTAGTCTTTAGTTCCTCTAGTTTATTTATATTTTCCCTTAAATTTTCTAAAGATTTATATGCTTTTAATTCATTTTCTATCTTATCTATACTTTCAATTACTATTTTTTTATTAATGGAAATGTTACGAATATCTTTTAGTGTATCTTTCAATGCATCATCTATTAAATTAACACCTACAAGTCTCCCGATTGCACTAGCTCTAACACTTCCTTTTTCAGATAATAAAAAAGCACCTTCTAATTGTTCACCTAAATTTATATTATTTGTCTCGTTGCTATCTAGCGGTATTTTTTTAATTGATAACATTTCAGTGATTTCTTTAGGAACTTTACTACCAAAGCCTTCAAAGACTATTTCCTCACCTTCTATATTGTAGAGTATATATGCATTTCTTGATTTTGTTCTTAATCTTTTTACTTTTATATTGTTGCTAAATTCTAAAGTAACAGAGGTTTCTGTTTCACCTTCTCTAATAAAATAATCACCTAAAGGATCATTATATAAAGCCCATTTAATACCCCTTATAATAGAAGATTTTCCTGAATCTGAAGGCCCTACAATAACATTTAATCCATGATCAAATTCTATGACACTATGTTTATGTGATTGGAAATTTTTTAAAATAACTTTTCTTAAATATTTCATATCATTCACCTGCTACATTATTCATTTGTATTAAACTTATTCTTTTTAAAGCTTCATTTTTTACATCTTGGTCTACTCCTTCAGTGGTTGATACTTGGAGTAATATATCATTTATATCCATTTTTTCAAAATTCATAGCATTATCAATGGTTTGTTTAAATTCATACATTCTTTCTCTTCTATATATACCATCTTCTATTTCTTTTCTATCTAAAACTTTTTCTCCAGGTAATGCGCTAGATAAATATCTATGTGAGATGTCTATACTGTCATTTAAATTTATAATAGTAACTTTTGGTTTTCTTTTAATTTCCCGCATACTATTAGATATTCTAACAATGCTACCTGGATTTAAAAAAAATTTGTTTTCAATTTTAATAGTTTTAAATCCAGAATGATAATGTCCCGATAAAGTAATATCTGCTAATGTTTCTTTAATATCATCTACTAAAGTATAAGGAACTCCTTTAATAAAAGGTTTGTCTAATAACATTCCATGAACTATGTGAATAGCATAGTTACAACTTTCTTCTATATGGTTTACAATGTAAGCAGATTTATCTACAGGATTATCTATATCATATATATATGGATGTCCAGTTAGCTGTACTTTTATATTGTTTTTCTTTAAAAATATTTTTTCATCTTTATTTATAATATTTAATACTTGCAATTCAGAAATTAAACCTAACATAGTTCTATTTAAAGTCTTGGGATTGTGACCAAAAATATCGTGATTACCACTTATTATATATATAGGAACCTTTATTTGATTTAAAATTTTAGCAAATTTACTTACTAAAGAGATGGAGACATCTGGTCTATCAAACAAATCTCCACCATGTATAATATAATCTATATTTTCTTCAGAAGTTATTTTTACAATTTCATTAAACTTTTTTTCTAGAGTATTGGTAAAGTTATCTTTTCTATTTTTAGGTGTAGTTCCTCTTATGTGTGAATCAGTAAAAAATAATATTTTCAATGTATTCCTCCTAAAATAAAACCTCCTCATTGAGGAGGTTTTATTTGGCTTCACTATCTTTATTCTTTTTAGAATCTACTTCTTTATCTTCTTCTATTAACCCATTTTCTTTCCTTATTGCTAACTCTATTTCATCACTTATTTCAGGATTATCTCGGAGAAAATCTTTTGAATTTTCTCTTCCTTGACCTAATCTGTTTTCACCATAACTATACCAAGATCCAGATTTTTTAATAATTTCAGATTTTACACCTGCATCTAATATATTTCCCTCTTTTGAAATTCCAAGACCATACATAATATCAAATTCAGCCTGCTTAAATGGTGGAGCTACCTTGTTTTTAACAATTTTGGCTCTAGTTCTATTTCCTATCATTTGATCCCCTTGTTTTAAAGTTTCAATTCTTCTTACATCAATCCTAACGCTTGAATAAAACTTTAAAGCTCTTCCACCTGATGTCGTTTCTGGACTGCCGAACATTACGCCTACTTTTTCTCGAAGTTGATTTATGAATATACAAGTTGTATTTGATTTATTGATTGCGCCTGCTAATTTTCTAAGAGCTTGAGACATTAGTCTAGCCTGGAGACCTATATGAGAATCTCCCATTTCTCCTTCTATTTCTGCTTTAGGTACTAGAGCTGCTACAGAGTCTATTACAACTATATCTACTGCCCCACTACGTACTAATGCTTCAGTGATCTCTAGTGCCTGCTCGCCAGTATCTGGTTGTGAAATAATTAAATTATCAATGTCTACACCTAACTTTTTAGAATATAAAGGATCCAATGCGTGTTCAGCATCAATGAATGCTGCTATGCCACCCTTTTTTTGAGCTTCAGCTATTATGTGAAGAGAAACTGTTGTTTTACCTGATGATTCTGGACCATAGATTTCAATTATACGACCTCTAGGAACTCCTCCTAATCCTAATGCTATGTCTAAATTCAAGGAACCTGTTGGAATGACATCTAGATTCATTTTTACATTATCTCCTAATTTCATAACAGAACCTTTTCCAAATTGTTTTTCTATTTGACTTAATGCTACATCTAATGCTTTGTTTTTTTCTTTATTATCAGCCATTTTCTTCCAGTTAAACTGGAATCACCCCTTTCATTTTAGGAACGTTAGTTCTACTTATATTTTATATTAGTTCAATATATAAGTCAATCTTTATTTAATTATTTTCCTTATTTCATCTAAAGCTTTAATTGTAGATCTTTTTCTAATTAAAGCTCTGTTACCATTAAAATTATATTTAAAAGTTTTTTCAAAATTCTTTGTTATTATACATATATAGACCAACCCTATAGGTTTGGTTGATGAATCATGTCCTGGGCCTGCTAATCCTGTAATGGATAAGGCGATATCTAGATTGTTTCTTTCAAATAAGCCTTTAGCCATTTCATATGCAGTTTCTTTGCTAACAGAACCATATTGCATCAATGTTTCTTTTTTCACTCCTAATTCTTCTATTTTTGATGAACTACTATATGTTACTATAGATCTATCAAAGACTTTAGAAGCACCAGGAACTTGAGTTAGCTTGCCTGATATCATTCCCCCTGTTATAGATTCACATAAACCTAAAATTATTTTTTTTTCAATTAGCAAATTAATAATTATATCTTCTAAATTAACATTATCATATCCATAAATAAAATCTTGAAATTCTTTTTCAAGTATTTGTTTTATGTTCTTTATTTCATTTTTGATAATATTTTTATCTTTATTTTTCGATATAATTTTTATTTCAACTGTGCCCTCTTTTGCAAATGTTAGAACAGATGTATTTTTAGTATCTAAATCTAGTTTATTCAGTCTAGATTCTAATTCCGATTCACCTATTCCTACAGTATTGATAGATGTAGTAGCTATATTAAAATTCGCTTTTATTAAATCTATAACGCTATTTTCAAACATTAATTTCATTTCTCTTGGAGGGCCTGGTAATAATATTATTTTTTTATTATCTCTTTCTATATATATACCTGGTGCTGTTCCTATAACATTTTTTATAAAAGTTGATCCTATAGGTTTAAATGCTTGTTTCTGATTATTATCTGACATAGTCCAATTGCCATTTACAAACATATTTTTAATATTTAGTTCCATATCTTTATCTAATTGCATATCTAAATCCAATACTTTAGATATAACTTCTTTAGTCATATCGTCTTTGGTAGGACCTAACCCTCCAGTTGTAATGATTATATCTGAGCGGTTAAAAGCAGTCTTAATTACTGATTTTAGTCTCTTTGGATTATCATCTACAGAGGTGTGAAAGTAAACCTCTATCCCTAATTCTGCAAGTTTTTTAGATAAGAAAAAATTATTTGTATTTAAAGTGTTTCCCATTATAATTTCAGTTCCAATAGTTATAATTTCACAAACCATTATTTCAACTCCTATTATTTATCATTCAAATTTAGTGTATCTATATTTTTAGAAATATAGTCATATCCAGATAGGACTGTAAATAATAAAGAAATATATAAGAATATCTGGTCCATGGGAATATTTAAGTTTCTAAATAATATATTATTAAATAGTAGCAATGCAATAGCTATAAGTTGGGTGATAGTTTTAAACTTTCCTAATGAACTAGCAGCTATTGTTACTCCTTCAGATGCTGCAATTATTCTAAATCCAGTTATAGTAAATTCTCTTGCAATAATTGTAATAACTACCCATCCTGGAATTGTACCTGCTTCTACTAATAATATTAGTGCTGCAGAAACTAGCAGTTTATCTGCTAATGGATCTATAAACTTTCCTAAGTTAGTAACTTGACTATTTTTTCTTGCTAAATACCCATCTAAGCTATCAGTTAAAGCTGCTATTACAAATATAAGACCAGCATAAAATTGATTATTTGGTATATCTATATAAAACATAATTATAAATATGGGTACTAGAAGTACACGACAAAAAGTTATTTTATTTGGTAAATTCATTTTTCTCCCCCTATTATTAGTTTAATCATTATTATATGTTCATACTTTCTAAATCATCTTTAGATATAAGTACTTTTCTTGGTTTACTACCTTCATACCCCCCTATAATGCCTTGTTCCTCCATTTCATCTATTATTCTAGCTGCCCTAGCATATCCTATTCTTAATTTTCTTTGAAGCATAGAAATAGAGGCTTGACCATCCTCTAAGATAATTTGAATTGCATCTGGCAGTAATACATCATTATCAATAGTATTTATAGATTTAGAACTTTCTATTACTTCTAAAACGTCTTCATCATAAGATTTTTCATGATTTCGACTTAAAAAATCAACTATATTTTCTACTTCCAAGTCACTTATAAATGCACCCTGTATTCTAAATGGCTTAGAAAAAAACGATGGATAAAAAAGCATATCACCCTTTCCTAATAATTTTTCTGCCCCAGTCATATCAAGTATAGTCCTAGAATCAACTTGCGATGAAACAGCAAAGGATATTCTAGATGGTATATTGGCTTTGATAGTTCCAGTAATTACATCAACAGAAGGTCTTTGAGTAGCTATAATTAAATATATTCCTGCTGCTCTAGCCATTTGTGCTAACCTACAAATGTATTCTTCTACTTCTTGAGCTGCAACCATCATTAAATCAGATAACTCATCTATTATTATTACTATAGATGGTAATTTATTTGTAGAGTTTGATTGAGCTTTTTCATTATAAGAACCTATATCTCTAACATTATTTTCAGCAAAGATTTTATATCTTTTTTCCATTTCATCAACTGCCCAATTAAGTGAAAAAGAAGCTTTTTTCGGATCAGTTACTACTGGAATAAGTAAATGTGGTATTTTATTATATATACTTAATTCCACCACTTTTGGATCTATAAGTAATAACTTTACATCATCTGGAGTAGATTTATATAATATACTCATTATAATAGTATTTATACAGACACTTTTACCCGATCCAGTAGCACCTGCAATAAGTAAATGCGGCATTTTATCTATAGAGGAAACTACTGCCTTTCCTGAGACATCTTTACCTAGTGCTATTGGAGTTTTTGAATCTATTTGAGTATATTCTTCTGATAATAGAATTTCTTTTAACATGACACTATCCTTTATTTTATTCGGTACTTCTATCCCTACTGCTGATTTACCTGGTATAGGAGCTTCAATTCTTATATCAGAAGATGCAAGACTTAGTGCTATATTATCTGATAACGATACTATTTTACTAAGCTTAATCCCAGGTGATGGCGAAAGTTCATAACATGTTATTGTAGGACCTTTATTTATTTGCGTTACTTTTGAATTAATACCAAAGTTATTCATAGTTTCTTCAATTATTTCTGCATTATTAAGTATATCTTTTTTGTCTTTAATTTTTTGGTTATTAGGTGATTTTAATAAATCAATTGGAGGTATTTTATATACGAAATTTTCATTACTTTTACTTACGATATCTAAACTTTCTTGGGAATTAGTATTATCTATGGGTTTATCTTTAGATATAGTTTTTTTACCTTTTTTTACTTCTATTTCTTTTTCATCCGTATAATCTAAAATATGTATTTCTTTTTTTTGTGGTTTTTTATTTTCTTTGTTAATGTCATTTTTCTCTGTATTTACTTTTAATGGCTTATATTTTCGACTTATATTTTTTTTGTTTTTTAATTCCTTTATAATAGTATTAACTTTGTAATATACATCTTTTAATTTTATATTGAATAAAACTAACAATGAGACAAACGTGGTAAACAATAAAATTATATATCCACCTATAATACCAAAAAGTTGATAGTAAAAATAACCAATAAATGATCCAAGGACACCTCCACCCTTACTTAATTTTGATAAATAAATAGAAGTTTTAATTCTATCTATAAATCCATTTATATTTGTATTTTGACTATCTAAACCTACTAAAAAAATTAAAAATAAAATAAAAATAATAGAAGCAATCTTTATTTCTTTTTTATCAAATTCGTCTAATATAATTATCACTCCAAAGATGATTAATAAGATTGGAAAGAAATATCCACCAAATCCCATCATTGAGAATGTAGTGCCCCTTATTATAGATCCAACTATTCCAGCTTTAAATGTAAAGAGACTGATCATAGATATAATGCCTAAAGCAATTATAATCAGCCCCATAATATCATGATTTATTTTTTTATCTTTATTACCTTTTATTTTCTTTTTTTTCCTTTTGTTTTTCAATGTTAAATTCCCCTTTTAGCATAAATATTATAATCACACTTGTCCAATAAAAGTTTTTTTATTTTCTAGTTCCTATGATTAATATTATAGCATAATCGAAAACCTTTATCTATTTTTATTAAATTCTATCATTTCATTTAATTTTTTTAATGATTTATTTAGTCCTCCTACTTCGTTTATGAGTCCACATTCAACAGCTTCATTTCCCACTAAGATAGTCCCTATATCATTTGCTAATTCATCAGTATCATACATAAATTTTAAAAAATCTTCTTTTTTAATATTTGATGTTCTAGTTATGAAATTGTTTATTCTTTGCTGCATTTTTTCAAAATATCTAAAACTTTGAGGTACACCTATTACAAGTCCCGTTGTTCTAATTGGATGTATTGTCATGCTAGCACTTTCAACTATAAAAGAGTAATCTGTAGAAGTAGCTAATGGTACACCTATACTATGTCCGCCTCCTAGAACCAATGATACTTTAGGTTTGTCAATACTATTTATCATTTCTGCTAATGCAAGTCCGGCTTCTACATCTCCACCTACTGTATTTAATATTATAAAAATTCCTTCTATTTTAGGATTTAATTGAGCACTTATTAGAAGTGGTATTATATGTTCATATTTAGTAGCCTTTTTTCCTTTGTTAGATATAACGTGTCCTTCTATTTCTCCTATTACAGAAATAAATTGTATGTTTGATGTATACTCTTCATTTATTTTAGTACCAAATTCTTTTATTTCTTGACTTGTATCATTTTCATCTTTTTCTATTTTAGCATTTATAAATTTCATTTAATTCCTCCTAAATATTAATATAATATAGTTTTTACTATTTTATTAATATTATGTATTAAAAAATAAACTAAAAGGATACAAAATATATTTTGTATCCTTTTAGTTTATTCCAATTCTACTATTATCATGTCATAACCTATTTTTCTTATAGATTCCCAAGGTACTTCTTTTTCAAGACCTTCAATACCTAATAATTTAAAAGCTGCTTTTTTTTCTGAGGCTAAAAGACTTATTATTTTACCAGTTTTTTCATCAAATAATATATCGGTATCTGAAATAAGTCCTAACCTTTCTCCATTATTTAAATTTACAATTTCTTTTTGTCCTAATTCACTTAATCTCATAAAATCACCTCATATTCTTATATTAAATTATATGAAGTTTAATTATAAATATGTTGTATCATTTATGATAAGATTATATATGATACAACATATTTATATACCCGTATGTCCAAAGCCACCATCAGATCTTTTAGTCTCCGTTAAATTCTCCACTTCTTCAAACTCGATATTTTCATACTTAGAAAGTATAAATTGAGCAATTCTATCCCCTTTATTTATTGTGTATTTTTGATTGCTTATATTTATTAATATAACTTTTATTTCTCCTCTATAGTCACTATCTATTGTACCTACACCGTTAGCTAAACTTATTCCATAATTTAACGCAAGTCCACTTCTCCCTCTTATTTGGCCCTCATATCCGCTCGGAATTGACATGAAAATCCCAGTTGGTATGATTGCCCTACTGAGTGGTTCTAGTTCAACTGAATTATCAATGTGGGCTTGTAAATCTACCCCTGAAGATCCTAATGTCTTATATGAAGGAAGTTCAAACGGACTTTTATTAATAACTTGTATTTTCATTTATTCACTCCTAAATATTTTCCTTAATTTGTTGTTATATAATTAATTATTTAAAACATCGCTTATTTTTCCAATCTTAAATCCCATTTTTCTTAGTTCATCTATAATTTCTTCCAATGCATTTACTGTATTTTCAGTAGGGTGCATTAATACTATAGCCGAATTATGAGCTTTATCTATTACTCTTTTAGCTATTAATTCCCTTGTACTATCTTCTCTCCAGTCTATTGTATCTATACTCCACATTATTACTTTATAGTCTAGATCTTTAGCAGCTTTAATAGTATAATCATTAAATGCACCTGAAGGTGGAGCAAAATACATAGATTTTGTATTTGTTATTTTATTTATTATATTATCAGTTTTTTGTATTTGTTCAAAGTTCTGTTCATAATCTAATTTATCATAGTCTATATGACTATAACCGTGGTTTCCTATTTCATGGCCATTTCTAAAGATATCCTCGAGTATTTCTGGATTTTTTTCAGCCCATTTTCCTGTTGGGAAAAATGTAATCTTAATATCATTTTTTTTAAAAATATTAAGCATTTGTGGAATATATTCCTCTCCCCAATCAATATTACAAGCAAATGATATTATTTTTTTATCATTTATACCCTCATAAAATATATCCTGCATAAACACATCTTTAGTTTTCCCATAGTTTATTATTACTAATGATATTAATATAATAAAAATCAATAGTAATAAAGTTAAATAAATCATTTTTTTATTAAAAATCAAAAGTTTCATATTCTTCCTCCTTTTATATTATTATTAAATATATATTCCAAAGGAAAAATATTATACAAAAATTAAAACATGAACCTAAAAAGGTTCATGTACAATTTATTTTTCTTCTTTTTCATCTTCCAATAAAACTTTTCTAGAAAGATTTATTCTACCTTGTTTATCAATTTCCGTAACTTTTACTAATAGTTCATCCCCAACTTTTAGTACATCCTCAACTTTATTAATTCTTTCTTTTGCAATTTGTGAAATATGAAGTAATCCTTCTTTTCCATTTAAGACTTCTAAGAAGGCACCAAAGTTAGTAATTTTGTTTACTTTTCCTAAATAAATCTCTCCAACTTCAACTTCTTTAATAATATTTTCTATTATTTGCATAGCTTCATTACCACTTTCAGTATTTTCAGCTGAAATAGCTATTTTCCCATCATCATCTATATCTATCTTAACACCAGTTTCATCTATAATTTTATTTATTACTTTTCCGCCCGGTCCAATAACATCTCTTATTTTATCTGGATTGATTTGCATAGTAAGTATCTTTGGGGCATATTTAGATAATTCTTGTCTAGATTCAGAAATGGTTTCATCCATCTTATTTAGAATAAACAATCTTCCTTCTTTAGCTTTTTGTAAAGCTTCTTCTAATATATTTCTATCTATTCCAGATATTTTTATGTCCATTTGTATAGCTGTTATGCCTTCTCTTGTTCCAGCAATTTTAAAATCCATATCTCCAAGATGATCTTCCATTCCCTGTATATCAGTAAGAATAGCAATTTTATTATCTGATTTTATTAGACCCATTGCAATACCAGCTACTGAAGATTTTATAGGAACTCCAGCATCTAATAAAGATAAAGTACTTCCACAAACACTAGCTTGTGAAGATGATCCATTAGAACTTAGTACTTCAGATACTAATCTTATAGTATAGGGAAATTCTTCCATAGATGGAATAACAGGAAGTAATGCTTTTTCTGCTAATGCACCGTGTCCTATTTCTCTACGACCAGGTCCTCTCATAGGTCTTGTATCTCCTACTGAATATGGTGGAAAATTGTAATGATGCATATATCTCTTAGATTCTTCTTCTCCAAGTCCATCTATAATTTGAACATCTGAAGATGCTCCTAAAGTTGCTAGGGTTAATACTTGGGTTTGACCTCTAGTAAATAAACCTGAACCATGGGTTCTAGGTATTAAGCCTACCTCACTGGTAATAGTTCTTATTTCATCCAAATCTCTATTGTCAGGTCTTATATGGTCTTCTACAATCAATCTTCTTACTTCGCTTTTAATTAAGTTATCTATTACTTGTAATATGCTTTTTTTATCTTCTGGATAATCTTTTAAAAATGATTCTAATATCTCTTCAGTTGCTTCATTTATATTTTCTTGTCTTTCTTGTTTTTCTGCAGTATTAATGGCATTAGTTAGTTTTTCTTTACCATAATTTATAATTTTTTCTTCCAATTCTTTTTCTGGTTTAGCTAAATTGTAAGATCTTTTTTCTTTTCCTACTTCATTTTGTATGTCTAAAATAAACTTACATATCCTATTTATTTCTTTTTGAGCAAATAGTATAGCATCAAGTACAATTTCTTCACTTACTTCATTAGAACCTGCCTCTACCATCATTATTGCATCTTCTGTACCTGATACAACTAAATGGATTTTAGATTTTTCTCTTTGTTCGCTATTAGGATTTATTATGAACTGGTCATCAACCAATCCTACAAGTACTGCTCCTGTCGGTCCATCAAACGGTATATCTGATATAGAAAGAGCTATTGATGAGCCTATCATAGCTATAATTTCAGGTGAATCATCTTGATCTACAGATAGTACAGTTGTAATTACTTGAACATCGTTTCTATAGCCTTCAGGAAATAAAGGTCTAAGTGGTCTATCTATAAGTATTGAAGTTAATACTGCTTTTTCACTAGGCCTTCCTTCTCTTTTAATGAAACCTCCTGGAATTTTACCTACAGAATATAATTTCTCTTCATAGTCTACACTTAAAGGAAAAAAGTCTATACCTTCTCTTGGTTCTTTAGATGAAGTTGCAGTTGCTAATATTACAGTATCACCATATTGTAATAAACATGATCCACCTGCTTGTTCTGCAACTTTTCCAATAGTTATTTTTAAGTCTTTATTTGCTAATTTATAATAAAATGTTTTCTCCATAAAATACCTCCTTTTTCTTCTGTAATATATCATTATCAATAAATATTATTAAAATTAAAGAGCGGGACTCTCCCGCTCTTTTTTTATTAACCTCTTATGTGTAATCTTTCAATTAAAGAACGATATCTTTCAATATCATTATTTTGAAGATATCTTAAAAGATTTCTTCTTTGTCCTACCATTTTTAAAAGACCTCTTCTAGAATGATGATCTCTTTTATGTTCCTTAAGATGTTCGTTTAAAGAATTGATTCTATAAGTTAATATAGCAATCTGTACTTCTGGAGAACCAGTATCTCCTTCGTGTAATTTGTATTCATTAATTATTTGTTCTTTTACTTCTTTTTCTAACATTAAAATACACCTCCAACTTTATTTATACACCTATAGCAATGTAAAACGAAGAGGAACCGTTAAACTTAGCTTTAGGCAATTTATTATATAAATTTATATTATCATAACTAACATTAAATGTAAACATTAATGTTTACATTTAATGTTAGTTATGA